>CANFGA010000421.1 GCA_947446335.1 Oxalobacteraceae bacterium
CGCGCGCGCGAAGCTTATCCCGATACCAGCGTCATCATCGGCAGCATCGAAGCATCGCTGCGCCGCATCGCGCATTACGATTACTGGTCCGACAAGGTCAAGCGCTCGGTGCTGCCCGATTCCAAGGCCGACCTGCTGCTGTTCGGCAATGCCGAGCGCGCCCTGGTCGACCTGACCCGGCGCATGGCGGCCGGCGAAGACATCAAGCAGATCCGTGACTTGCGCGGCACCGCCTTCATGGCGCCGGCGGGCTGGTTGCCGGCCGACGATTGGTCGGTTGCCAATTCGACCCGGGTCGATACGCCCGGCAAGGTCGATGCGCACATCGATCCGTATGCGATGACGCCGGAAAACAAGGAAAGCTGCGCCTCCGACAGCGCGGCCAAGGAAGCCGAGGTCGTCAAGCCGATCCGCATCATGTCGCGCGAAGAGCGCCAGGCCTTGGCCAAGGAACAGCACGACAAGACCGTGGTCCGGCTGCCGGCTTACGACATCGTCAAGGATGATCCGGTGATGTATGCGCACGCATCGCGCGTGTTCCATCTGGAATCGAATCCGGGCAATGCGCGCGCGATGGTGCAATCGCACGGCGAGCGCGACGTCTGGCTCAATCCGCCGCCGCTGCCATTGGCGATGGATGAAATGGATGGCGTCTACGACATGAATTATGCGCGCGCGCCACACCCCAGCTACGGCAAGGCCCGCATTCCGGCCTGGGAAATGATCCGCTTTTCGGTCAACATCATGCGCGGCTGTTTTGGCGGCTGCACTTTCTGTTCGATCACCGAGCACGAAGGACGGATCATCCAGAGCCGCTCGGAGCCGTCGATTTTGCGCGAGATCGAGCATATCCGCGACAAGACCAAGGGCTTCACCGGCACCATTTCGGACCTGGGCGGGCCGACCGCGAACATGTACCGGCTCGCGTGCAAGGACAAGAAGATCGAGGAATCGTGCCGCCGTCTTTCGTGCGTCTACCCGACGATTTGCGTCAACCTGGGCACCGATCACAGCAAACTGATCTCGCTGTACCGCAAGGCGCGCGCGATTCCCGGCATCAAGAAGGTGTTGATCAGCTCGGGCTTGCGCTACGACCTGGCGGTGCGCTCGCCCGAATACGTGAAGGAACTGGTTACCCACCACGTCGGCGGCTTGCTCAAGATCGCGCCCGAGCATACTGAAGCGAACACCTTGTCGAAGATGATGAAGCCGGGCATCGGCGCCTACGATGAATTCAAGGAAATGTTCGACCGTTTCTCGCTTGAAGCGGGCAAGAAGCAATACCTGATTCCATACTTCATCGCGGCCCATCCGGGTACCACCGATGTCGACATGCTGAACCTGGCGCTGTGGCTGAAGAAAAACAACTTCAAGCTCGACCAGGTGCAAACCTTCATGCCGACGCCGATGGCGATGGCGACCACGATGTATCACACGCGCAAGAATCCGCTGCACAAGGTGACACACGATTCGGAAGTGGTCGAAACGGCGCGCAGCGGCAAGATCCGGCGCGTGCACAAGGCGTTCCTGCGCTACCAGGATCCGGAAAACTGGCCGATCTTGCGCGAAGCCTTGGTCGGAATGGGGCGCGGCGACTTGATCGGCAATGGCGACAAGCACCTGATCCCGTCGTGGAACGCGTCGGAAGCCGATGCGGTCGTCGACAAGCGCAACCAAGGTTTCGTGCCGCCCGGCGTGCCGTCGAAGGCCAGGCCTCAGCCTCAGGCCGGCAAGGGTGCCACGCGCGCCAATGCGTTGACCGGATCGCTGACGGCGCTGCCAACGCTCGATACCAAGGTGCGGCCATCGATCCTGTCGACGATCAAGGTCCGCGCCAAGCCGGTCGTCGTCGACAAGCGCGCTGGCAATCGCAACCCGCGCGCAGGCAAGTAAGTTCGCAGAAAAAACCAGCAACAAGCCAAGCAAGCAGCCACGCCGCAGCGACCATCGCGGCGTGCGCCATCCCCCCCTTGAAATCAAGGCATGCGCCACAAGCTGATAGTATGGCTACGCCGTGCACCGACCCAGCAAGACCGGTGCCGTTCGTCCCATGATGGCGGTAGTACAATTCATCCAGCATTGATTCGATAGTTAAAATTTATTGAAACTATTTAAACAATCAATTTTCAATATCATCGAAAAAGCCTTACACTAGGCCTTCGATGTTCACCACTTACGAGGAAAACACTATGTCTCTGATTAACACACAAGTAAAACCATTCAAAGCCAACGCCTACCAAAATGGCAAGTTCATCGAAGTGAGCGAAGAGACGCTGAAGGGCAAGTGGGCGATCATCATGTTTTACCCAGCCGACTTCACCTTTGTTTGCCCTACAGAATTGGAAGATCTGGCTGACCACCACGCCGAATTCCAGAAAATGGGCGTTGAAGTCTACGGCGTGTCGACCGACACCCACTTCGCGCACAAGGCATGGCACGACACATCGGAAGCGATCAAGAAAGTGCAATACGCACTGATCGGCGACCCTACCACGACGCTGGCACGCAATTTCGAAGTGCTGATCGAAGAAGAAGGCCTGGCACTGCGCGGCACGTTCGTGATCAATCCGGAAGGCCAGATCAAGATCATGGAAGTGCATGACAATGGCATCGGCCGCGACGCATCGGAACTGATGCGCAAAGTGAAAGCGGCGCAATACGTTGCAGCCCATCCAGGCGAAGTCTGCCCTGCAAAATGGACCGAAGGCGCTGCAACATTGACACCATCGTTGGATCTGGTTGGCAAGATCTAATAGCTGGACCGATGCCGGCCCGATATGGTTCGGTCCGGCATCACAACTAGAATGAAAGGCTGATCATGTTGGATGACAATCTCAAAACCCAGTTAAAAGCGTATTTGGAAAAAGTCGTGTTGCCGATCGAGATCGTTGCATCTCTCGACGACAGCGCCAAGTCCAGCGAATTGCAAGCGATGCTCCGGGAAATCACCCTGTTGAGCGAGCGCATCACGCTGACCGAGCGCACCGACGATGACGAGCGCAAGCCGTCGTTTGCCATCAAGCGCGTCGGCACCGATATCGCCGTGCGTTTCGCCGCGATTCCGATGGGCCACGAATTCACGTCGCTGGTGCTGGCACTGCTGCAAGTAGGCGGCCACCCGGTCAAGATCGATGAAGCGTTGATCGAACAGATCCGCAACCTCGACGGCGATTACCAGTTTGAAACCTACATTTCCTTGTCTTGCCAGAACTGCCCGGAAGTGATCCAGGCGCTGAACGCGATGTCGGTCATCAATCCGCGCATCCGCACGGTGGCGATCGATGGTGCACTGTTCCAGGGCGAGGTCGAAGCACGCCAGATCATGGCAGTGCCGACCACTTACCTCAATGGCGCGATGTTCGGCCAGGGCCGCTCGGCGGTCGAGGAAATCCTCGCCAAGCTCGACAGCGGTGCCGGCGCACGCCAGGCAGCGCAACTGAGCACGAAGGATGTGTTCGATGTCTTGATCGTCGGCGGCGGACCTGCCGGCGCGGCAGCGGCGATTTACACCGCGCGCAAAGGCGTGCGCACCGGCGTCTTGTCCGAGCGCTTCGGCGGCCAGGTGCTGGACACCTTGTCGATCGAAAACTTTGTCTCGGTCAAGGAAACCGACGGTCCGCGTTTCGCGGTCGCGCTGGAACAGCATGTGAAGACCTATGACGTCGACATCATGAACATGCAGCGCGCCGAGAC
>CANFGA010000422.1 GCA_947446335.1 Oxalobacteraceae bacterium
CGCGAAATGTCCGGTTCGGACGCGATCAGGTGCAAGAAGCGCGTCATCGCCGCCTTCGAGTCCAGCATCGCCTCATCCATGTTGATGTCGATGACCTGGGCCCCGTTCTCGACCTGTTGGCGCGCCACCGACAGCGCCTCGTCATACTGTTCGTTCAGAATCAGGCGCGCAAACGCTTTCGATCCGGTCACGTTGGTGCGCTCGCCGACGTTGACGAACAGCGAACTGTCGTCGATCGTGAACGGCTCCAGTCCGGACAAGCGCAGTGCGTGCGACGGTTCGGGCACGATGCGTGGCTTGGTCGTGGCGAGCAAGTCGGCGATCGCCTTGATGTGTTCAGGCGTGGTGCCGCAGCAACCGCCGGCGATGTTGATGAAGCCGCTGTCGGCGAATTCGCGCAGCAAGGCCGAGGTGTCAGCCGGCAATTCATCGAAGCCGGTGTCGCTCATCGGGTTGGGCAAGCCGGCGTTCGGATAGATGCAGACAAAGGTGTCGGCGATCTTTGACAATTCTTCCGCGTACGGGCGCATCAGCGCCGCGCCCAGCGCACAATTCAAGCCTATCGTCAACGGTTTCGCGTGGCGCACCGAATTCCAGAATGCCGGCACGGTCTGGCCCGACAAAATGCGCCCGGAGGCGTCGGTGACGGTGCCCGAAATCATCAACGGCAGGCGCACCTGCTCCGGATGCTGATCGAAATACAGATCGATCGCGAACAGCGCGGCCTTGCAATTGAGCGTATCGAAGATGGTTTCGACCAGCAGCACGTCGCAGCCGCCCTCGACCAGCGCGCGGGTCTGCTCCAGGTACGCGGCCACCAGTTGGTCGAAAGTGATGTTGCGCGCCGCCGGATCGTTGACGTCGGGCGAGATCGATGCGGTTTTTGGTGTTGGCCCGAGTGCGCCAGCGACGAAGCGCGGTTTATCGACGCTGGAATACTTGTCGCAGGCGGCGCGCGCTAATTTTGCCGACGCCAGGTTCATCTCGAACGCCAGATGCCCCATGTGATAGTCGTCTTGCGCGATGCTGGTCGCACCGAACGTGTTGGTTTCGATCAGATCGGCGCCGGCGGCCAGGTAGCGCTCGTGGATCTCGAGGATGATCTGCGGCTGCGTCAGGCTCAGCAACTCGTTGTTGCCCTTGACGAACAGTTCGCGCGCTCCGCTGGCTTCGGGCGCGGCGAAATCGATGAAACGGCCTTGCGGCCCGCCGCGGTAATCTTCTTCGGTCAATTTGTATTGCTGGATGATGGTGCCCATCGCGCCATCGAGGATCATGATGCGGCGCTGCAAAATGGCGCGCAGTTGGGCTTCGGTCTTGGAGATGGCGGGCAGGGTGGTGTTCATCGCGATACTTTCAAAAGTCACTGCTGGCCACGGCAAGAAGCGGGCGCGCTCAGGGGTCTGAAATTATACGGCATCGCGCTGCTTTGGTTTCGGTGCTGTTGCTGCGCTTCACACGGCGCCGAAGCCGCCACCGCCTGGCGTCTCGATGACGAAGACGTCATCGATGCCCATCGCCACTTCGGCGCTCGACTCCAGTTCTTCTTTTTGCCCGGTTGCGCGCAGCACATAATTGCGCCCGACGTGGGCAGGTTCGCCGCCGGCGGCGCCATACGGTGGCACGATGCGATGGCCCGACAAGATGCCGGCCGTCATCGCCTGCCGGAAGCGGATCTTGCGCACGACGCCATCGCCGCCCTTGTGCTTGCCGCCACCGCCGCTGCCGCACCGGATGCTGAACTCGTCGACCAGCACCGGAAAGCGCAACTCCAGCACTTCAGGGTCGGTCAGGCGCGAATTGGTCATGTGGGTTTGCACGGCGGACGCGCCGTCAAAGTCAGGGCCGGCGCCGGAACCGCCGGCGATGGTTTCATAGTACTGGTACTGCTGGTCGCCGAAGGTGAAGTTGTTCATCGTCCCTTGCGCCGCTCCCATGACTTGCAAGGCGCCGTACAGCGCATCGGTCACGTATTGGGACGTCTCGACATTGCCCGACACCACCGCCGCCGGATAGCGTGGCTTGAGCATGCAACCGTCCGGAATAAGGATGGTCAACGGCGTCAAGCAACCTTCGTTGAGCGGAATGTCGGCATTGACCAGCGTGCGAAACACATACAGCACCGCGGAGCGGCTGATCGACGCCGGCGCGTTGAAATTGTTGGGCAATTGCTCTGATGTGCCGCCAAAGTCGATCGTCGCGCTGCGTTGCTGGCGATCGATCTTGATGCAGACCTTGATCACCGCGCCATTGTCCATCGGGTAGCTGAAGCTGCCATCTTGCAATGTCAGCAAGACTCTCCTGACGGCTTCCTCGGCATTGTCTTGCACATGTTGCATGTAAGCGATGACGACATCCTGGCCGTATTGCTTGACCATGTTCGCCAGTTCCTGCAGTCCCTTGCCATTGGCAGCGATCTGGGCGCGCAAGTCGGCGATGTTCTGGTCGGGATTGCGTGCCGGCCAGCGTCCGCTCGCGAGCAGGGAACGCGTTTCGATTTCGCGGAAATGACCGGCTTCGACCAGCAGGAAGTTGTCGATCAATATGCCTTCTTCGTCGACGTGGGTGCTGCGCGGGGGCATCGAGCCGGGCGTGATGCCGCCGATGTCGGCATGGTGGCCGCGCGAACCAAGGTAGAACAAGATGTGCTGCTGCTGCGCATCGAAGACGGGCGTGATGATCGTGATGTCCGGCAGATGGGTGCCGCCGTTGTAGGGCGCATTGAGGCAATAGACGTCGCCCGGGCGCATCTGGCCGCGATTGCGCTCGATCACCGATTTGATCGAATCGCTCATCGAGCCCAGATGGACCGGAATGTGCGGCGCGTTCGCGATCAGGTTGCCGCCGGCGTCGAAAATCGCGCAGGAAAAATCGAGCCTTTCCTTGATGTTGACCGAGTGTGCGGTGTTTTCCAGCGTCGCGCCCATCTGCTCGGCGATCGACATGAACAGATTGTTGAATACTTCCAGCAAGATCGGATCGACCTCGGTGCCGGCGGCCTTGCGCTCTGGCCGCGCCAGCACCCGTTCCAGGATCAGGTCGCCGCGTTCGGTCACATGCGCGGCCCAGCCCGGCTCGACGACGGTCGTCGAGACCGGATCGCTGATGATCGCCGGACCGTGGATCAGGTCCAGCAGGCCCAGTTTGGCGCGCTGCCAGATCGGCGCCTGATGCATTTGTTGTTGCGAAAACATGGGGGCGATCGTTTCTTGAGCGCATGGTTGCGCTTGAGGTTCGGTGCGGAAAACGTCGTCGGCCAGCACATCTTCGGCCTCGGCCACCGCTTCGACCGAGACGGCGGCGACGATCAAGGCGCGTCCCGCATTGATGAAGCCATAGCGGGTCTGATGCATCGCCTCGAATTGTGCACGCATTGCATCGACCGTGTCATGGGCGACGATCAGCGCCGAATCGGAGCCCTGATAACGCAAGTGGGCGCGCCGCAGCGTCGTGATCGCGCCATCGGCTATCCCTTGCGCATGCAATTCCTGCTCGGCCTTGCTTGCCAGAACATCGAGCGCGGCCTCGATCTGGTCAACATGGGCATCGATTGAAGGCAGTTCGATCGATGTTTCGCGCAGCGCTCGTTGCTTGGCCAGCCCCATGCCGAACGCGGATAACACGCCGGCAAACGGATGCAGCAAGACCCGGCTCATGCCCAGTGTATCGGCAACCTGGCAC
>CANFGA010000423.1 GCA_947446335.1 Oxalobacteraceae bacterium
CAAGTTGCAGCAATACAAATGATTTCATCGCCTTCAGTGGCGCACAACATGGCCACTGCGCGCCGCCTGATAGCCGAGGCGGCAGCCGGCGGCGCGCGCCTGGTTCTGTTGCCCGAATACTGGGCCATCATGGGCCACAACGATAGCGACAAGGTCGCGCACGCCGAAGCGCTGGGCCAGGGCGTGATCCAGGACTTCATGGCCGAACTGGCGCGCGAGCATCAAATCTGGCTGGTCGGTGGCACCTTGCCGTTGCACAGCGATCAGGCCGGCAAAGTCTTGAACACCACGCTGGTCTACGATGACCAGGGCAATCAGGTGGCGCGCTACGACAAGATCCACCTGTTCGGTTTCAGCAATGGCAGCGAATCGTATGACGAGTCGCGCACCATCGTGCCGGGCAGCGAGGTGGCCAGCTTCGATGCGCCGCCGGGCCGGGTCGGCTTGTCGGTCTGCTACGACCTGCGCTTCCCTGAACTGTACCGCGCGCTCGGTGCGTGCGCGCTGATCGTGGTGCCGGCCGCATTCACCCACACCACTGGCCTTGCGCACTGGGAAGTGCTGCTGCGCGCGCGCGCGATTGAAAACCAGTGCTATGTGCTGGCGGCGGCGCAGGGCGGCTTGCATCCGAACGGCAGGCGCACCTGGGGCCACAGCATGCTGATCGATCCCTGGGGCAAGATCCTGGCCGAACTCGATGAAGGCGAGGGTGTCATTTTCGGCGCCATCGATCCGGCATTGCTCTCCAGCGTGCGCGCCAACTTGCCGGCGCTGCAGCACAGGAAACTATGAATCGTGCAGCGGCGAGGCTGTGCAGCATCCGGCCGCCGGCCCGCCGATGCGGCCCGGCGCGCTATGCCCTACAATGCAGCATCAGACCAAGAAGACCTTACCATGACCCCATTTGAACCAAATCTCTCCACCCTGGCCGTGGCAACCGACTTGCTGCTGACCCCTTTCGGGCTGGATCAGGACAAGCTGCTCAAGACGCTGGGCACGATGTTTACGCACAAGGTCGATTATGCCGACCTGTATTTCCAGTTCACCAAGAGCGAAGGCTGGAGCCTGGAAGAAGGCATCGTCAAGACCGGCAGCTTCTCGATCGATCAAGGCGTGGGCGTGCGCGCGATCTCGGGCGACAAGACTGCGTTTGCCTATTCGGATGAAATTTCCGAGCTGGCGCTGCTGGAAGCGGCAGCGGCCACGCGCACCATCGGGCGCTTTGGCGCCGGCAAGATCAAGGTAGCACGCTCGATGACGCAGCAGGGCGGGCGCTCGCTGTATCTGCCCAATGACCCGCTGGCATCGCTCGATGCGACAGCCAAGGTCAAGCTGCTGGAGCGGGTCGAGAAAATGGCACGCGCCAAGGATCCGCGCGTGGTGCAAGTGATGGCTGGCCTGGCTGGCGAATACGACGTCGTGCTGGTGGTGCGCAGCGATGGCGTGCTCGCTGCCGACATCCGGCCGCTGGTGCGGCTCTCGGTCACCGTCATCGTCGAACAGGATGGTCGTCGCGAAATGGGCTCGTCCGGCGGCGGCGGGCGCTTCAGCTATGATTACTTCAGCGATGCGGTCATGGAAAACTATGCAGCCGATGCAGTCAAGGCGGCGCTGGTGAACCTCGATGCACGCCCGGCCCCGGCCGGTCCGATGACGATCGTGCTTGGACCTGGCTGGCCCGGCATCTTGTTGCATGAAGCGATAGGCCACGGCCTGGAAGGCGACTTCAATCGCAAGGGCTCGTCGGCATTTTCCGGGCGCATCGGCGAACGGGTGGCGGCCAAGGGCGTGACCGTGGTCGACGATGGCACGCTGTTCGAGCGCCGCGGCTCGCTCAACATCGACGATGAAGGTAATCCGACCCAGTGCACCACCTTGATCGAGGATGGGATATTGAAGGGCTATATCCAGGATACGATGAATGCGCGCCTGATGAAGATGCCGGTCACCGGCAATGCGCGGCGCGAATCGTTCGCCCATCTGCCGATGCCGCGCATGACCAACACTTACATGCTAGCCGGCGACAAGGACCCGGAAGAAATCCTGGCTTCGGTGAAAAATGGCTTGTATGCAGTCAATTTTGGCGGCGGACAGGTTGACATCACGAACGGCAAGTTCGTGTTCTCGGCCAGCGAAGCGTACATGATCGAAAACGGCAAGGTCACTTATCCGGTCAAGGGCGCTACCCTGATCGGCAACGGACCGGACGTGCTGAACCGGGTCTCGATGATCGGCAACGACATGCGCCTCGACCCGGGCGTGGGCGTGTGCGGCAAGGAAGGCCAGAGCGTGCCGGTCGGCGTCGGCCAGCCGACGCTGCGCATCGACGGCATCACCGTCGGCGGGACCGCCTGATCAAGGTGCCAGGCTCGCACAACGCGTTTCATGTTGCGCGAACCTGGCACCGCCATTCAAGCAGTTTCGCATGACAAAATGCACGTCATCCGAGCCTGGCACCCGGGTAGATATGTGGTATAGTCAAAATATCAAATCAGGATAAATCCAATGCACTGCTCAATTTTCTTTACCGGCTTTTATTACTTTAGCAATTCCAACCCAAAGGCGGTGGAGTAGCGGTCGGTTCACGTAGCAAGCAAGACGAGATCCCAGCAAATCCTGAAAAACCGCCAGAAATGGCGGTTTTTTTTTAACTATTTTTTAAATTTTAACTTAAATTTTAATGTTACTTTGGAGAACACCATGCCCCGCACCGACGATTTGCGTATACGAGAAATGAAGGAATTGACGCCACCATCGCATTTGATCCGCGAGTTCGCTTGTGGCGAAAAGGCGGAACATACCGCAGCCGATGCGCGTGTGGCGCTGCATCGGATATTGCATGGCCAGGACGATCGGCTGATGGTTGTCATCGGCCCTTGCTCGATCCACGATACCAAGGCGGCGCTGGAATACGCGCGTTTGCTGGTCGAGCAGCGCACGCGCTTTGCCGGCGAACTCGAAATCGTGATGCGCGTGTATTTCGAAAAACCGCGCACCACCGTGGGCTGGAAGGGCTTGATCAACGATCCGTACATGGACAACAGTTTCCGCATCAATGATGGCTTGCGCATGGCGCGCGAACTGCTGCGCGATATCAACGAGATGGGTTTGCCGGCCGGCACTGAATTTCTCGACGTGATCAGCCCGCAATACGTCGCCGACTTGATCAGCTGGGGCGCGATCGGTGCCCGCACCACCGAATCCCAGGTGCACCGCGAACTGGCATCTGGTCTGTCGTGCCCGGTCGGCTTCAAGAACGGCACCGACGGCAATGTCAAGATCGCGGTCGAGGCGATCCGGGCCGCGTCGCAGTCGCACCATTTCCTGTCGGTCACCAAGGGCGGCCATTCGGCGATCGTCTCCACCAATGGCAACGACGATTGCCACGTGATTTTGCGCGGAGGAAAAACGCCGAACTATGACGCGGCCAGCGTCGATGCAGCGTGCAAGGCGATTGCGGCCCAGGGTCTGGAGCCGCGCCTGATGATCGATGCATCACATGCGAACAGTTCGAAGAAGCCGGAAAATCAGGTTCCTGTCTGTGCTGACATCGCCGCTCAGGTCGCCGCTGGCGACCAGCCCATCATCGGCGTGATGGTCGAATCGCATCTGATGGCGGGGCGTCAGGATCTGGTACCCGGCCAGGATCTG
>CANFGA010000424.1 GCA_947446335.1 Oxalobacteraceae bacterium
ACAGTTTGCCGGCGCGCGTGAGCAAGGCAATGCCGATCAGCACGCCATCCTCGATCGCAACGATGGAGAAATTGCGGGTGGATGCAAACCACGAAGCCACCATGTCGGGTGTCTTGTTGCCCAGCCATGCCTCGAGTATGGCCGGATCATGGTGATGATCTTCGACACAGCACTCGGTGATCGAGCGCCGCAAGACATGGCAAGCGGCAACTGCGTCTTCGGCAACGGCAATACGAATTTCTATACTCATGCTCACTTTCAAGATGCTTCCGGTGGCGAATACGGCGTCACCCGGCGCGCGCCAGAGCAGCCCTGATGCGCACTCGCTATTATTACAGATAGTTCAGTTCGATGCAGATAGCCGATAAAGCAAGAAATTGATCTAAGCATATGACGAAAAATTCCTGGCTTTTTTGCGCCAGATTGGAGACCATGCTGGCTTGACATCAATATCAGGATCCATCATGCCGACATTTTCTTCGACCAACGCACTGCGGCGCCATCTTTTATGCGCGGCGCTGGCCTGCATCGCGCTGCCGGTACCCGCCTTTGCCGCCAGTGCGCCGCTGCTCAATGTTTCCTACGATGTCACGCGTGAATTGTTCAAGGATATCAATCCCGTGTTCATCGCCGAATGGAAAAAAACCAGCGGCGAAACGCTGACGGTCAATCAGTCGCACGGTGGCTCCAGCAAGCAGGCGCGTTCGGTCGCCGATGGCCTGGAAGCATCGGTGGTGACGATGAATCAAGCCAATGACATCGACATGCTGGCCGAGCGCGGCTTGTTGCCGGCCGACTGGGCCAAGCGCTTCCCCAATAACGCCGCTCCTTTTTACTCGACCATGGTCTACCTGGTGCGCAAAGGCAATCCGAAACAGATCAAGAACTGGGATGACCTGGGCAAGCCGGGCGTGAAGGTGATCGTGCCCAATCCCAAGACCTCAGGCAATGGCCGTTACACGTATCTGGCGGCCTGGGGCTACGTCATCAAGCAAGGCGGCAGCGAGGCGCAGGCGCGCGAACTGGTCAACAAATTGTTCAAGAACGTGCCGATACTCGATACCGGCGGGCGCGCTGCCACCACCACCTTCACGCAGCGCCAGATCGGCGACGTGCTGGTGACCTTTGAAAATGAAGTCCAGTTGGTGCGCGAGCAGTTCGGCGACAACTTCGAAGTGGTCTATCCCGCCATCTCGATCCTGGCCGAATCCCCGGTGGCCATCGTCGACAAGGTCGTCGACAAGCGCGGCAACCGCAAGGAAGCCACCGCTTACCTGAACTTCCTGTATTCCGACGCCGGCCAGGACATCATCGCCAAGCACCATCTGCGCCCGCGCTCGGAAGCGATCGCGAAAAAATACGCCGCCTCCTTCAAGCCGATCACGCTGTTTACGGTCGACTCCGTCTTCGGGGACTGGAAGCAGGCCCAGAAAAAGCACTTCGACGATGGCGGCGAATTCGACAAGATTTATCAAAGCAAATAAAATCGCTGGCCGACGGTGCCGCGTCCATGCAAAAAACCTGCCATGCGCAGGTTTTTTACATTCGAGCAAAAGGAGCTGCACTGCGTCATGGACAGCGCATCGGCCAGCTGTTATCGTCATGCTCGGGAAAAATTTCCCTAACATGAACAACCGTGCGCGGCGCCCTCTTCTGGCGCCCCCAGACAACATCGACTTCTCATCTCACATTTCATGATCAAGAAAATCATCGCCGTACTGCTCATGTCGCTCGCTTCGACCGCCATCGCGCAACCTGCGCCGCCATTCGGCTCGCAATCCGTGCTCGTGGTCGAAGATGGCACTGGCAAGATACTGCTGGAAAAAAATGCCAACATCGTGGTCCCGATCGCCTCGCTGACCAAGCTGATGACCGCGATGGTCGTGCTCGACGCCAAGCCCGACATGGATGCCGAAATCAATATCGACCAGATCGATGTCGACACGCTCAAGCACAGCCGCTCGCGCGTGCCGGTGGGCGCCACCATCAGCCGCCACGACGTGCTGCAGTTGGCCTTGATGTCGTCCGACAACCGCGCCGCGGCATCGCTGGCGCGCACCTACAAGGGCGGCCCGACCGCATTTTCAGCGGCGATGAAGGCGAAGATCAAGGCACTGGGGATGACCCACACCGTGATCGAAGAACCGACCGGATTGTCGCCCAATAACATCTCCACTGCAGCCGACATGATCAAGATGGCCGAGGCGGCAGCCGCCTATCCGGACATCCGCCGCATCACTACCTCGACCCGGGACACGATCAGGATCAATGGCCGCGAAGTCGAGTACCACAACACCAATCGCCTGGTCGGCGCCAAGGGCTGGGATATTGGCCTCTCAAAGACCGGCTATACCAATGAAGCCGGGCGCTGCCTGATCATGCGCATCAAGACCGCAGGCAAGAATGCGACGCTGGTGCTGCTCAACGCACGGGCCAATTCGGTGCGGGTGCTCGATGCCTTGAGCATACGGCGGATGATTTCCGGCGCCAGCGCCGAGGGCAAGGTGCAGGTGCTGGGCCACAAGCGGCGCGCCGCCAAATCGAGCAGCCACCGCCGCCGCGCCGCGCGCTGATTTTTCAGACGATCACTCGAGCAAACTGCGCAAGCCGCTGGCGCGCCGCGTGCGGCACGCTATCGCCTCCAGAAACACCGCTGGCGTCGGCGACACCAGCGTGAAAAAATTCCTGGCGCGGGTGATGCCGGTATAGATCAGTTCGCGCGCCAGCATGCCCGCGCCATCCTTGGGCAAGACCAGCACCGTATGCGCGAATTCCGAGCCCTGGGATTTGTGCACCGTCATCGCAAACGCTGTTTCGACGTGGCGCAAGCGCGTTGCCAGCACGCTGCGCACCACCTCGCCCTCCAGAAAGTAGACCCGCAGCGACGAGGGCCGGATCGGATCGCGCAGCGTCAAGCCGATGTCGCCATTGAAGACCTTGATCCCGTAATCGTTGCGCGTGACCATCACCGGGCGCCCGACATACCATGCGCCGCGCACCAACATCCCTTCGCGCTCGAAGCGCTGCTCGAGCGCCTCGTTGATCCCGGCCACACCCCATTCACCGTCGCGCACCGCGCACAGTATCCGAAACGATTGAAACTCCAGCAATACCTGGCGCACCCAGGATGGATGGTCTTGCGCGCCCGGGCCCGCCTTCACCAGCGCCAGATAAGCACGATAGCCGCCGCCAGCCCCGGGCCGCCCAAGCCAGCCCAGTTGCAACAGATCGGCTGGCTGCGCCGGCTCGATCCAGGCCACCTCGCTGCCCGCAGCAGCCAGACAAGCTAGCACCTCCCGCTCCAGACCAGCATTGACTGCCTGCGCCAGAGCGCCGATCGGACCGGAAAAGCGCCGGCTTTCGCGCAGCATCACCGTCTGCTGGGCCAGCGGACCTGCCGCGCCGTGGAAGGCGGCGTCTATGGTCTGGCCACTGGCTGCCTGCACATAAGACAGCGTGGCATCGGAGTAACCCCCTGCTTGCGCATCGTGGCACAAATCGCCCAGCACGGCGCCGGCCTCGACCGATGCCAGTTGATCCTTGTCGCCCAGCAAGATCAACATCGCCCCCGCCGGCAATGCAGCCAGCAGCGCCGCCATCATTTCCAGATGCACCATCGACGCCTCGTCGACGATCAAGACATCGAC
>CANFGA010000425.1 GCA_947446335.1 Oxalobacteraceae bacterium
AAGCGCTACCTGTCCGAGTTGCAGCAAATGGATGCCGTGACGACCGAGTTTTGCAAGTTCCTGGCCGCCCACAATCTGTTCGTGCCGCTGAACATGCGCGTGCGCCAGAACGACAAGTTCAAGAACATTTCAGGTTGCTACGTGATCAATGAAGAGCGCTTGAACAATCTGTCGGACGAACTGTTCCTGGAAGTGCGCAACAAGCATTACCTGCCTGCGATCTATGCGCAGCTGACCTCGCTGTCGCAAATCGAGCGCCTGGTGATGTTGAAAGACGAGAAGCCGGCGCAAGAAGCTGCCGCCATCGCGGCTTGATTGCTGGCCCGGTCCCGATGGCTTGCCATCCGGACCGGAGCGTCCTGAATCAATCGGGTCAGCCCTGCAGCTTCCGGCGCGCAGGGCTGGCTTTTTTTTACTCCCATTTTTAGAGTCTGCAATGGCATTTCAACGACCTGGCTGGATCACCTTCCGGCGCACCGGCGCGCTGCTGGCGCTGAGCATCGCCTCCAGCCTTGCCTGCGCCCAGTCCATGCCTTTGACGGGGCAAGTTGCGCTCGATCCGAAGCTGCTGTTGCAACTGGTGGTGAGCCGCAGCGCCGAGATCCAGTACAGCAAGATGCAAATCGAGGTTGCCAGCGAGTTGAGCGCAGCCGAAGCGGCGCTCTATGAAACGATCTTTTTCACCAATGTGCGCAAGGATGGCGGCGAGCGCCAGCGCACCGCCGAAGAAACGATCTCGATCCTGGCCGCAAGCCGCCAGACGACGCTGGCCGAACAAGTGAAAACGGCCGAACTGGGCGTACGCGGGCGCTTGCCGACCGGCGCCGAAGTGAGCCTCAGTTACCGGGTGCGCAACCGCAACAACAATTTGATCGGCATCGCCAGCCCATCCGGTTCGCCCGAAGAATACGATGGCGCGCTGATCCTGACGATGAAGCAGGCGCTGCTGCGCGGGCGCGGGCGCAGCTTCATCGAAACCGACCTGAAGGTGGCCGAGGCGGAGCAAAAAATAGCCCTCCAACAGTACCGCCAGCAATTGCTGAAAACGTGCAACGATGCGCTGTCGATCTACTGGCAGTTGTACCGGGCGCTGGAAATTCGCCAGATCCGCCAGCAGGGACTCGATTATGCGCGCAGCGTCCAGGCCGACACCGGCGCGCGCATCTCGGCCGGCAAGCTGCCATCTAGCAACATGATCGAAGCCCGGGCCGGCGTGCTGATGCGCGAAGTGGAGCAGATCCGCAGCGTGCAAGGCGTGCGCGAAGCCGAGTCGCGCCTGCAAACGCTGCTCAATGTATCGGGCCTGGAGAACCTGGATCTGACCTTGATCGTGCGCGAGCGCAGCCCGAAGCTGGTGCGCATGCAAGCGCTGTCGGCCGAGCAGCGCTACCGCCAGGCGCTCGATACCTGGCCCGCGTTGAGCATCGCGCGCTTGCGCGCCGAGCAAGCCGGGCTGCGCCTGAACTACGCCGACAGCCAGCGCTTGCCGGCGCTCGATCTGGTCGTGAGCCGCTCCAATACCGGCCTGGCCAAGGGCTATGAAGAAATCAGGAAACTGACCGAATCCTCGAAATACCCGCAATGGTCGATCGGCCTGAACTTCGAAATACCGCTCGAAGGCAATCAAAAGGCGCGCTCCCAATACCGGGCCCAGTTGGCGCGCACGCAGCAAGCCGAAATTGAAATCGATTCCATCCATGCCGCGCTGGCCAACGACATCCGCATGCACTGGGAACAGGCGATCAGCGGCCATGAAGAAGTGAGCAAGATCAACGCCGACGTCGAACTGCGCACCGAATTGCTGCGCATCGAGCGCAGCCGCTACGAATCGGGCTTGAGCTTGTTGACCCAGTTGCTGCAGCGTGAGACCGATCTCAGCGACAGTCGCCAGCGCCTGGTCGAAAGCAATACCCGGCTCGGACAGTCGAATGACGCGCTGCTGTTTGCCGACGGCAGTCTGTTGCAAGAGTACGGCATCATATTGAAAGAATGACATGCATTTTGTAATCCGTGGCGGCGCTCTGGCGCTGCTCGCTTGTACCTGGTTCCCCTTGTGCGCGCTGGCCGACGATTATGTCGGCCTGGTGCATCCGGCCCATGAATTGACGCTCAGCATCGGCGTGGGCGGCGTGGTCTCTAAAATCAATGTCCAGCGCGGCCAGAGCGTGAAGGCGCGCCAGGTGTTGCTGGTGCTGGACGACCGGATGCAAGCGATCGAGGTCAACCGGCGCCAGGTGATGCTCGACGACAATAGCGAGCTGGCCTCGACCCAGGACCGGGTGCGCGCCCTGAAGATCATGCACGACGACACGCGGCGCGTCTTCGACAGCACCGGTTCGATCAGCCGCGATGAAATGAGCAAGCTGGAAGTCGAATACTCGACCGCCCGTGGCCGCCTTCAGCAGCTCGAAGCGCAAAAGCTGCGCGAAAAGCTCGAACTCGACGGCGCCTTGCAAGAGCGCGCAATGCGCAACCTGAGCAGCCCGGTGGCTGGCGTCATCACCCGGATCGAATCCAAGGTCGGCGAGTGGGCCAAGCCGGGCGAGCCGATGCTGATGCTGGTCGATGCCTCGATCTGTTATTTGACTGTGAACGTGCCCTTGAAAGCGGTCGCGGGATTGCGGGCGGCAATGACGCTGCCGGTGCGCTTCGAGGCCTCGGCCAACGCCGCCGCCGTCAGTGGCAAAGTCACTTTTGTTTCCAGCGTGGCGGACGCGGCCAGCGGCCTGGTCGAGGTCCGGCTGGCCTTTGCCAATCCGGGCTTGCAGATCCGGCCCGGGATCAAGGGCATGATCGCTCTGCCGCTCGCCAGCGCCAAACCATGAACAGCCCCGATTCCGCGCTGTTCCCGTCAGTCAGGAGTGCTGGCGCGCGCCACGAACGCGATGGCGCCGCATTGATCCTGGCGCTGCAGGCGCACCGGCGCCAGCGGCGCGATCAGGATGGCTACTGGGATGACTATTGCGCGCTGATGCGGGCCTTGTCGCGCGCCACTGCGGTGCTGCTGGTGCAGCGCGCCGGCGTGGATGCCCAATGGATCTTGCTGGGCCAGCAATCCGGCGCCGACGACTGGGCCAGCCGCAACTGGCAACTGGCGCTGGGCGACTTGGGCGAGCGCGCGCTCGAGAAGGGCTATGCCTTTACCCCGCTGCAAGACGATGCGAAGCGCTTGCGCATCCTGGCCACCGTGCGCACCAGCGGCATCGGCGATGCGCTCTTGATCATCGACATCGCCGAGCAAGAGCGCAGCCAGCTCAATGAAATACTGCTGCGCGCGATGCTGGCGGCGGATTTTCCCGAGGCTGCGCCGGCACCGGCAGCGGTGGCGCTGGTCAAGGCGCCGCTGGCAGCAGCGAGCGTCAGCAGCGCCGGCCCGATGCTCGATCTGGTGGCGCAAGTGATGCACGAGCAGCGCTTCGGCGCCGCCACGCTGCTGCTGGTCAATGGCATCGGCGCGCACTTCGGCGCCGAGCAAGTGGCGCTGGGCTGGCTGCACAATGGCGCGATGCATGCGGTGGCGATCAGCCACATCGACCGTTTCGAACACAATACGCAACTGGTGCAGTTGATCGAGCAAGCGTTCCAGGAAGCGCTGGGCCAGTCCGGCCCGCTCTGGCATCAGGCCGAG
>CANFGA010000426.1 GCA_947446335.1 Oxalobacteraceae bacterium
AGCGCCTGCACGGCGCCGCTCTCGATCGCGCCGAGCAGCGCATTCCAGCGCGGATCGTGGAAGACGAACAAATCGAGGCAGACATTGGTGTCGAGAACGATGCGTTGGGGTACAGCAGGTATCATGGTGGCATTCCATTGTTAAAGTGTGTTGAATCTTATGCTGATCGTGCTTTCGCCTGCCAAGAGTCTGGACCTTGAGACGCCTGTTACTACCGATGTCCAGAGCCGGGCCGAGTTTTCCGGACCGGCGGCGCAGCTGATCGAGCGCTTGCGCACATTCTCGCCGCAACAATTGGCCAGCCTGATGGGCATTTCCGACGCGCTGGCGGCGCTCAACGTGGGCCGCTATGCGAGCTGGAGCGAGGATGTCAATCTCGATGCCAGCGCCGGCATGGCGCGCCAGGCGGTCATGGCCTTCAATGGCGATGTCTACGAAGCGCTCGATGCGCGCAGCCTGACACCGATTGCGCTAGATTATGCGCAGGCGCATCTGCGCATCCTGTCCGGCTTGTATGGCGTGCTGCGTCCGCTCGACATGATGCAGCCGCACCGGCTCGAAATGGGGACCCGGCTGGCCAATGCACGCGGCAAGGATTTGTATGCCTACTGGGGCGATACCATCACCGATGCATTGCGCCAAGCGGCGCAAGAGCAGGGCGCGCGGGTGCTGGTCAATCTGGCGTCGGAAGAGTATTTCAAGTCGGTGAGGCCGGCGCGGCTGGCGTTGCCGGTGATCGCACCGGTGTTCCAGGACTGGAAAAACGGCAAGTACAAGATCATTTCATTCTATGCCAAGCGGGCGCGCGGTTTGATGGCGCGCTATGCGGCGCAAAATGCGCTGACCGACCCGGAACAATTGAAGTCCTTCGACAGCGCCGGCTATGCCTACGTGGCGCACGATTCCGATCAGCGCAACTGGGTGTTCCGGCGCCGCATCGGCGACTGATCCTCGGCCTGGGTGTTACCAGATCTTCCACCATTGCTTGTCGGCCTTGACGGCATTGGCTGGCAAGAAATTGCTGTCCGGGTAGTTTTTCAGGAAAACGCGGTTGGCGCCGTCGCGCAGTTCCGGCATACCCAGTTTCTCGTACGAGAGCACCATCAGGTACAGCGCTTCCTCGACCGCTGGCGAAGCCGGGTAGTCACTCACTGCGCTTTGGGCCCGGTTGGCCGCTGCCAGGTAAGCGCCGCGCCGATAGTAATAGCGCGCCACATGCACTTCATACTGGGCCATCGCATTGATCAGGTAATTCATGCGCTCGATGCCATCGGGCGTGTACTGGCTGTTGGGGAATTTCTCGACCAGCAACTTGAAGGCGGCGAATGCTTCGCGGGTAGCCTTCGGGTCGCGCTCGGTCGGGTCTTGCGTATAGACGAAGTTGAGAAAGCCGATCTGGTCGTTGAAGTTGATCAAGCCGCGCAGGTAGTACATGTAATCGACATTGGGATGGTTCGGGTGCAGCTTGATGAAACGCTCCACTGCCGCCAAGGCCTGGGCCTGGTCGTTGCTCTTGTAGTAGGCGTAAGCGATTTCCATCTGGGCCTGCTGGGCATAGGTGCCGAACGGATAGCCGGACTCGAGCTTGCCAAACAACATGATCGCGCGTTCATAGTGTCCGCCGGCCATTTCCTCGCGCGCCTCCGAGTATAATTTCGACGAGGACCAGTTTTTAGTCTCATCAATTTTGTCAGGCAGCAAACTGCAGGCTGACAAGCCGACCAGAACGAGTGTGGCGGCCACTAACGATAATTTTTTTTGCATGACGTTTTGCAAGAAGGTGTTTAACCAAAGTTTTACAATAGGCTGATTATAGCCGATGGGATGCTGTGATATTAACTCCAAAGCCGATTCCGGCCGATCCACTGTTGGCGCGCCAAGGCGAGGCCAAAACAGGCGCTGAAACGGACGATGCGTTCGATGCCGATTTCAATCCAGACGAGGCTGACGCCGATGAAGAAGAGGTCTTCGACTCGATGGCACCGATCGAACTCGAACTCACGCCCGAGGTCTGCGGCGAGCGCCTCGACAAGGTGATTTCAAGACTGGTGCCGCAATTTTCGCGCAGCCGGATGCAGCTGTGGATGGCGGCCGGTTTCGTCACCGTCGACGGCAAGGTCGCGACCACCAAGATGACCGCCTACGGCGATGAAAAAGTATTGATTCTGCCGCAGACTGCGCCCGAAGACGCCGCCTTCAAGCCCGAGGAAATGACGCTCAACATCGTGTTCGAAGACGAGCATATCATCGTCATCAACAAGCCGGCCGGCCTGGTCGTGCATCCGGGCGCAGGCAACTGGTCCGGCACCTTGCTCAATGGCTTGCTGCACCACTGCCCGCAACTGGCTGGCGTGCCGCGCGCAGGGATCGTGCACCGTCTGGACAAGGATACCAGCGGCCTGATGGTGATCGGCAAGACACTGGCTGCGCAAACCGATCTGGTGCGCCAGTTGCAGGCGCGCACCGTCAAGCGCGAATATTTTGCGCTGGTCTGGGGCACGCCGCACTTGAGCGGCACGATCGAGGCATCGATGGCGCGCCATCCGCGCGATCGGATCAAGATGGCGGTGTCCGAGAACCTGACGGCCAAGCCGGCCATCACCCACTTCGAGCGTTTGGCGACGGGCGTGCTGGATCGGCGTCCCGTAAGCCTGGTGCAGTGCCGGCTCGAAACCGGGCGCACCCATCAAATCCGCGTCCACATGCTCTCGCTCGGTTTTGCGCTGGTCGGCGATGCCTTGTATGGCAAGCCGCATCTGATGCCGGTCTTTCCGCGCCAGGCGCTGCAGGCGCGCCGCCTGGGCCTGGTGCATCCGGCCAGCGGCGTCGCGTGCGAGTGGCTGGTGCCGCTGGCCGCCGATTTTGCCGGCTTGATCGCGCAAGCGGGAATCGCCGAGCCCGAGCAAATCTGATGCCGTTGCCGACTGCGTGGCTGACCCCGCACTGGCCCGACGCGCCAGAGAATATAGCCGCCTTGTCGACGTTGCGCAGCGGCGGTGTCAGCTGCGCGCCTTATTGCTCGGGCGACGGCTCGGGCGAGGGCGGCTTCAATCTGGGCGTGCATGTGGGCGACGATGCCGCCTGCGTCCAGCACAATCGGGCGCTGTTGCAAGCATCATTGCCGGGGCCTCCCGCCTGGCTGACGCAGGTGCACGGCGAACTGGTGCTCGATGCGGCCGAGGTCGACGCCGCTGAGCCGGCGCCGGTTGCCGACGCCAGTTTTGCCACTGCGCGCGGTGCAGTGTGCGCCATCTTGACGGCAGACTGCCTGCCGGTGCTGTTTTGCGATGCGCAAGGCGGCGTCGTCGCCGCAGCCCACGCGGGCTGGCGCGGTTTGGCCGGCGGTGTGCTCGGCGCCACCGTGGCTGCGATGCGGGCCAGAGGCGCCGGCGAGATTCTGGCCTGGCTCGGTCCTGCGATCGGGCCCCAGCAATTCGAGGTCGGCAGCGACGTTGTCAAGGCCTTCATGGATCGCGCTGTCGACGCTGCCGGCGCGCGCGATGTCGCTGCCGCTTTTGTGGCGCTGGAACAGCGTCCGGGAAAATACCTGGCTGACATCTATGCACTGGCGCGCTGCGCCTTGGCGCGCGAAGGCGTGCAGCGCATCGCCGGCGGCCA
>CANFGA010000427.1 GCA_947446335.1 Oxalobacteraceae bacterium
CCTATTATGCCGGACGCGCCGCGATCAAGACACCGTACAGCAATTCGCTGGCACCGTCCCAGACGATTTGCACCCCAAGGCACAGCAAGATGAAGGCCGACAGGCGCAGGAAGATCAAGGTGCCGGCTTCGCCCAGCGGTTTGAGCAGGCGCTGCGCGTAGCGAAACGCCAGGTACAGCAGCGCGCCCACTGTCACCAGCGCCAGCACGCCGCCGCCCATGCGCGCCAGCGACAGCGGCAAGCGCTCGTCGTGCAGCGCAACGCCGACCGTGATCGCCGCAGCGATGCAGCCCGGGCCGCAGCTGATCGGGAAGGTCAACGGATAGAAGGCCTGGCGCCGCGCCTGCTCCGGCGTGAACGAGTCGGCCAGTTCGGTGCGCAGATCCTCGCTCGCATGGCCGGCGTGCAGCAGCCGCCACGCGGTGGCGACGACGATCAAGCCGCCGCCGACACGCACGATCGGCAGCGAAATGCCGAAAAAAGCCAGCACATAGGAACCGACCAGCATCGATCCCGCCATCAAGGCGAACATGTTGAACGCGATGCGGCGCGCCAGCAAGGCCCGCGTCGAGGCCGATGCGCCCTCGGTCAGGCTCAGGAAGATCGGCGCCGTGGCAGCCGGATTCAAGATCGGCAAGATCGCGGCCAGCACGAACAAGAAGCTCTTGCCCAGTGCCAGCAGCAGCTCAAACGCCACCTTGCAGCCCTTGTTCCGTTTTTTTGGCCGCCAGTTCGCGCATCCGTTTGCGCAGCAGTTTTTCCTGGCGCTGTTCTTCGCGCCAGTCTTCACCCACACCGCGCCACAGCGACACGGCCATCAATACGACGACGATGGCGAATGGCACCGCAAACACGATGGTCGCCGTTTGCACCGCTTGCAGACCGCCAGCGAGCAGCAGGCTGATCGCGATGCCCGAGATCAGCAAGCCCCACATGATCTTGATCTTGGCCGGTGGATTGGGATTGCCGCCGGTGCTCATCATGCCCAGCACCAGCGTGGCCGAGTCGCCCGAGGTGACAAAAAATACCAGCACCAGCACCGTGGCCACGCCCGACATCAAGCCGCCCAGCGGCAGTGCATTGAACATCGTAAACAGCGCCGTGGAGACATCGGTCTTGACCGCTTCGGCCAGCGGCACGCTTTGCCAGATTTCCATGTGCAATGCGGCGCCGCCGAACACCGAGAACCAGACAAAGGCAGCCAGCGTGGGCGCCAGCATGGTGCCGGCGATGAATTGACGGATCGTGCGACCGCGCGAGACGCGGGCGATGAACAAGCCGACGAAAGGCGACCATGAAATCCACCAGGCCCAGTAGAACACGGTCCAGCCGCCGACCCAGCTGCTGCCGCTGAACGGCGTCGTGCGCAAACTCATGCGCACGAATTCGCTCAGGTAAGAGCCCAGCGTATTGGTGAAGGTATCGATGATGGCGACCGTTGGCCCCAGGATGAACACGGCGAGCGCCAGCGCGGCCGCGATCAGCAAGTTGATGTTGGACAGCCATTTGATGCCGCGCTCGACGCCGGTTACGGCCGACAACAGGAACAGCACGGTGGTGACTGCGATGATGCCCACTTGCGATGCGTCACTCACTGGCAAGCCAAATACCGCGTGCAAGCCGCTGTTGATTTGCAATGCGCCGATACCCAACGATGCGGCGACACCGAATGCGGTGGCGATGATTGCCAGCACATTGACCAGCACCGCCGAGCGCTTGGCGAGGCGCCATGGCAGCGCTTCGATCGCGGTGCTGACCAGGGCCGAGCCGCCGCGGCGGAACTGGAAGAACGCGATCGCCAGCGCAACGATGCTGTAGACCGCCCATGGATGCAAACCCCAGTGGAAGAAGCTGTAGCGCATCGCGGCGTTGGCGGCCTCGGGCGTGCCGGCGATGATGCCAGGCGGGGGCGTGCCGAAATGGGAAATCGGTTCAGCCACGCCCCAGAAGACCAGACCGATGCCCATCCCTGCGGCGAACAGCATCGAGAACCAGGTCACGACCGAAAATTCCGGCTCGTCGTCTTCGCCGCCCAGCTTCAAGTCGCCGTAGCGGCTCACTGCGAGCACGATCGCCATGATCACGAGTCCGAGCACGACCCACAGGTAGAGCCAGCCGAAATTCTTGGTGATGAAGGCCAGTGCCTGGTCGAAGACCGAGCTCAGCGCTACCGGGGCGATCAAGCCCCAGAGCACGATGGCCAGGATGATCCCGGCCGAAAAAAATAATTGCATGTTGTTTTCCCTGAATGATCCTGCGCTCAGGAAATGCGCAGTGATATCGAGTTGCTTCGCCGTATTGATATTACTTTACGGAAAAAAGGCGTGATTTTACCTGAAGTTACAATTTTTGCTTGCACGCTAGCCGTTCGGCGCGCGGCATGCCGATTCTTTTTTTCAAATGATTGAATCCGATCGACCCCTGTTTTGCGTAAGTAACCATGCAATCTTGCAATCGCATTCCTCAAGGAGAATTCAATGCGCACATTTAGCCCAGCAATCCTGTTCGTGACATCGATGATCGTGGCCGGCGCCAGTTTTGCCGCAGAAAGCACTGTGATGGTCGGCGGCCAGAGCATGTTGCCAAGCAAGGATATCGTCGACAACGCCGTCAATTCGGCCGACCATACGACGCTCGTTGCCGCAGTCAAGGCCGCCGGTCTGGTCGAGACACTCAAGGGCAAGGGCCCGTTCACCGTGTTTGCGCCGACCAATGCCGCCTTTGCCAAGCTGCCAGCGGGTACCGTCGAGACGCTGGTCAAGCCTGAGAGCAAGGCCACGCTGACCAAGATCCTCACTTACCACGTGGTCCCGGGAAAATACGATTTCATGGCGCTGGAGGCGGCCATCAAGAAGCAATCGGGCAAGGCCACGCTGGCCACGGCCAGCGGCGGCAAGCTGATGTTTGCGATGAATGGCAAGCACAACATCGCCGTCACCGATGAAGGCGGCAACAGCGCCAACATCAGCACTTACGATGTCTACCAGTCGAACGGCGTGATCAACGTCATCGATACGGTGCTGATGCCAAAGTAAGAAGGTAGCGTAATCAAGTTGCGCTGGTAAACGCAAAAAAGACAGGGCGCGCCCTGTCTTTTTTCATTGCAACACTGCTTATTTGGCTGGCGTGGCTGGCACAGCCGGTGTGGCAGGGGTTGCCGCTTCTGCCTTGGCATGGGCCTTGCCTGTCTTGGCGTGAGTCTTGGCCATCGCCTTGTGTTCCTTGACGTCGGTCTTCGCGACTTCCTTGGTTACCGCCGTTTTGGCAACCGGCGCTGGCGCGGCAGGTGCTTGAGCGAATGCTGCGCTAGCGAACAAACCGGCGATCAGGGTGGCGATTACTTTTTTCATGGTGCAAGTCCTCAAGTGGTGTGGGTGCAGTGCGGGTGGATCCCGTGTCGCTGAGCCAATAACGCAGCCTGCGCCTCGCCGGTTGACCTCCATTGCACGCTATTACATTTGCTTACATCTGGCGCGTGTTAGGCTAGCGTCTTTTTAGTGTCATGGATGGCAAGATGCTGCTCTGGTTGAGGCAATATCGGCGCGCGCTGCTGGGCGGTGACATCACCGCCGGGATCGTGGTGGCGATGATGATGATCCCGCAGGGGATGGCCTATGC
>CANFGA010000428.1 GCA_947446335.1 Oxalobacteraceae bacterium
GTCTCGATGCGCAATACCCAGCGTGACTTCTGTGCAGGCCACTATGTTGGCGCCGACCGCGACAGCGGCGTATTCATTCCGACCATGGCATCGCTGGCAACCAGTTATGCGCTGCCATTTGTTCGCTGCGTTGAAACGGATGACATGAGAGCGGTCATTGCCCAGGTGATGGCGATGGATGGCCCGGTCTTGTGCGAAGTCGTCGCAATGCGGGATCAAAAAATCATTCCAACCGTAACTTCAGTGAAATTGCCTGATGGACGCATGCAATCGAGCCAGATTCATAATATGTCTCCTTTGTTATCTGATGACGTCATGGCGCAGGAAATGGCATACGCAAAATTGGGGATTCCATGAAAAAAATCGCACTACTTGGCGCCAGTAGCCAAATTGCCAAGGACCTGATTCAGTCTATGGCCAAGCAGGGAAAGCATGAATTATTGCTTTATGTGCGCGACATGGAGCGAACAACGCATTGGCTAGCTTCGTCAGGATTGGCAGGACAATGTGCGCTGCATCTGTATTCGCAATACGGCAAGCATCCGCATGATGTTGTCATCAATTTCGTTGGCGTGGGCGACCCGCAGCGCGCCGCACAGATGGGGGCGTCCATTTTTGGCGTGACGCAGGAATTTGACGACATGGTCATGTGTGAGCTTCAGCGTCATCCACAGAGACGTTACATTTTTCTGTCTAGCGGTGCCGCTTACGGTAGCACTTTTCTTGAGCCCGCGACCATCGACACCAAGGCCAGCATCGCGATCAATGGCTTGCTGCCGCAAGAGTATTACGCGGTTGCAAAACTGCATGCGGAAGCAAAACACCGTGCGTATGCTGAACTGGCCATTACCGATATTCGTGTATTCAACTACTTCAGTCGTACCCAGGATCTTTCGGCGCGTTTTTTTATTACCGATATTTTGCGTGCAATCCGTGATGACGTGATCTTGCATGTCTCATCTGATCACATGGTGCGTGATTTCCTGCATCCATCCGACTTTCATCATCTGGTCGAATGCATCTTGAGTGCTCAGGCTCGCAATCAGGTGCTGGATTGCTATTCGCGAGCGCCGATCGACAAACGGATGTTGTTGACAGTGATGCAGGACCAGTTCGGCGTGAAGTATGAAATGAGCGATAGCGCACCAGCAATGGTAAATGCTACCGGCAGCAAGCCCTGTTATTACTCCTTGAACCACAGGGCTGCTGAACTGGATTATCAACCAAAATATTCCTCGCAAGAGGGGATAGTTCTTGAGTCGATGTCGATCCTTGATCAGACGGCTTTATATTAAAAGATATGGATCAAATCAGATGAAATCCTCCCCAAAACTGAACATCGCCATTATCGGTACCGGCAACATCGGCACCGACCTGCTGGTCAAGACGATGCGGTCCAAATATTTGACATGCACGCTGTTTGCCGGACGTAATTTCAACTCTCCTGGGATGAAGCGGGCCAACGATCTCGGCGTGACGATCTCGGACCGCGGCATCGAAGCGATCGTGAGCGACCCGGCAATCTGTGATCTGGTATTCGATTGCACCTCGGCGCACGCACATGTCGAACATTGGGCCATTTTGCAAAAACTCGGCAAGACCGTGATCGACATGACCCCCGCCAAATTGGGTGAGTTATGCGTACCCGCCATCAATGCTGTCGAATGCCTTGCCACCGGCGCGCGCAACATCAACATGATCACGTGCGGTGGCCAGGCATCGATTCCGATCGCCAATGCACTGTCGCAGGTACATGGCGATATCGAGTACATCGAGGTCGCCTCCAGCATTGCTTCGCGCAGTGCAGGGCCGGCCACGCGTTATAACCTGGACGAATACATCGAGACCACGCAAGCGGCGTTACAAAAACTGTCCGGTGCGCGCCGTACCAAGGCGATCCTGATACTGAATCCGGCCAATCCGCCGATCGACATGCAAACCACCATTTATGCCAAGATCGCCGAACCGGACATGGCGGCGATCAATGCATCGGTGCTGGCGATGGTGGAAAAAATCAAGGCTTATGTACCGGGTTATCAATTGATCGTGCCGCCGACACAAGATGGTGGCAAAGTGATTACCACCGTCAAGGTGCTGGGCGCCGGCGATTACCTGCCGCAATATGCCGGCAATCTGGACATCATCAATTGTGCGGCGATTGCAATGGCCGAACTGATCGCGCAAACAGATTCTTACCGGGAGCCTCAAGCATGAGCAAGAAAATCCTTATCAGCGACCCGACCCTGCGTGATGGCAATCATGCCGTGCGCCATCAGTTGAGCCGCGAAAGTTTCATCGCTTATTGCCGTGCGGCAGAAGCGGCCGGCGTGCCGATCGTCGAAGTGGGTCATGGCAATGGTCTCGGTGCATCGTCGATGCTGGTCGGCGAATGCCGGCTCTCCGATGACGAAATTCTTTCCATTTCGCGTGCCAACCTCTCAAAATCTCGTCTCGGCATCCATGTCATCCCGGGGTTTTGCACGATCAAGCATGATCTGGCCAAGGCGGTCGATGCCGGTGTCGATGTGTTTCGGATCGCGTCCCATTGCACCGAGGCGGACATCACCGATCGCCACATAGGCTACATACGAAACGCTGGCAAGGAAGCGTTCGGGGTGCTGATGATGAGCCACATGACATCGCCGGCGATCCTGCTGGAAGAGGCCCGAAAGATGGAATCCTATGGCGCGGAAGCGATCATCATCATGGATTCGGCGGGTGCCTATTTTCCGGACGATGTGACCGAGCGCATCACGACGCTGGTCAACGGCTTGACGATCCCGGTCGGATTCCACGGTCATAACAATCTGGGCATGGCGGTGATTAATTCGGTTGCCGCCGTGAATGCGGGCGCGAGCATCATCGACGGCACCATCCGCGGCTTCGGCGCCGGTGCCGGCAACACGCAACTTGAAGTGCTGGTGGCGGTGTTCGAACGCCTGGGTTTCGAAACGGGCATCGATTTATATAAAATTCTGGATGCGGCCGATATCGCCGAAAAGGAATTCAATCCGGTCGCGCCTTACATTTCGCCACTCTCGATCGTGAGTGGACTCGCCGGGGTGTTCTCCGGATTTGCGCGGCCGGTCGGGCAGGCAGCTCAGGAATACGGGGTCGATGCGCGCGACATTTTCTTTGGCTTGGGGAAACGCAATGCCGTGGCAGGGCAGGAAAGCTTGATCATCGAGGTCGCACGCGACCTCGCCGCACAAAACGCAGCCGTGAAGGGTGAGTCATGACCGTCGATCGCTACGCTGAAATTCGCCAGGACTGTTTGCTGGCCTGTGCCGGGCAACCCGAGGTGCGCTCCAAGTTGCATTTGCAGCGCATCGCCGTCACCGGTGGCACCGGCTTTCTCGGCACCTGGATCGCCGAGATGGTGGCGGCGCTCAATGATGAGCATCGGCTGGGCATCACGCTGGACTTGTATGCCCGTAACGTCAGCGACTGGGCGCAAAAATATCCGCACCTGTCCAAGCGCAGCGACATCCATCTGAAGTCGCAAGATGTGCGTTCGTCATTCGAATTTGCGGCCGATACCAATTTCGTCGTGCATGCTGCCGGCATTCCCGATAACCGGGTCCATTCTTCGGATCCGCTGCGCGTCCATCA
>CANFGA010000429.1 GCA_947446335.1 Oxalobacteraceae bacterium
CGTCAAAGCTGGCCACCGCAGCGCCCAGCGCCGGCGCCATCGTCACCGCAGCGTACACCAGCCCCGGCGGCCTGGCATCGATGCCGAACACGGCGCTGCCATCGACCTTCGATGGCGAATCGCGCCGCGTCGCGCCGGTGCCGATCAGCTTGAATTGCGACGGCGGCGTCAAGCGCCATGCATCGGACCCAATCGAGATCGAGGCAGCAGCAGCGGCCAGGCTGCCATAGGAGGCGCGCTGACCGCTCGCACCGAGCACGAAGCCGGCTTCGGTGCGGCATTCGAGCGCCGGCACGCCCCAGTTGCGGGCGGCGGCGGCGATCAGGCGCGCGCGCGCATGGGCGCCGGCTTCGCGCATCGGTTGCCAGGCATCCTTGACGCTGGAAGAACCGCCGGTCAGGACGATCCCCATTTCGCGCGCCACCTTGCCCAATATCCACTGCGCTGCCGCCTTGACCTGGCCGTCGTCGTCGGGGTGAAACGGCAACGTCTCGCGCAGCACCGCGATATTGCCGAAGATGCGATCGTATGGCGCCTGGGTCAAAGCGATCATCGACAGCGGCACATCGAGCTCCTCGGCCACCAGCATCGGCAGCGCCGTATGCACGCCCTGCCCCATTTCGCTGCGCGGCATGGCCAGCACAATGCTGCCGTCGGCCTTGATCGCGATCCAGCCGTTCAGTGCAAGCGCACCGTCGACGGTCAAAGGCCGCGACGATTGCAGGCGCTGACGCGGCGGCAGCACGCCCCAGCCGACCAGCAAGGCGCCAGCGGCGCCGAGACCGCCGAGCAAGAAGCGGCGCCGGCGCCGAGAATGGGCATGGGATGAAGAGTCGACTGGGGCTGGAGATCGGGCTGTGGTCATGGCAACTTTCTGATCGGTCATCGGCATCGATGCGGGCAAATCGGTGCGATCAACACGGTGACCAGGCTGATGGCAAGCATGGCCGCAATGAAAGAAAAAACGGTAAAAACGGCAAAAACGGTCTGGCCTTGCTATCATCGCCCACCAAGCTCGACACTATCGAGACGATCAACATCACAGGAACCTGACATGACGTTTTCCATCTACTCCGCATCGATCCCCGTATTCAAGCAAATCCTGAACAGTCTGTCAGCCATATTGGACAAGGCCGAACACCATGTCAGCGACAAGAAAATCGATCCGAACGCGTTGCTGCAATTTCGACTCTACCCGGACATGCTGCCGTTCGCGCGCCAGATTCAGATCGCTGCCGATTTCGCCAAGGGTGCTGCAGCGCGCTTGGCCGGCGTCGTGGTTCCCACGTTTGAAGACAATGAACAATCGCTCGCCGACCTGAAGGCGCGCATCGCCAAGACGCTGGCCTTCATCGACACGCTGCCGCAATCGCAGATCGAAGGCAGCGAAGAGCGCCCGATCACCACCGGCAGCGGCGAGAAAACCAAGCACTTCACGGGCGAAACCTATCTGCTGCACTATGCGTTGCCACATTTCTACTTTCATGCCACGACCGCGTATGCAATCTTGCGCCACAACGGGGTCGAGATCGGCAAGAAGGATTTCATCGGCAGCTATTGATTCTGCAAGATCGCATCAGCGATTGCGGCGCGGATAGCCTTCTTGCGTGATGCGCTGCCAGACGATGTCTTTCTGCTCTTCGCTATAGGCGACCCAGTGCGCCACTTCGAGCACGGTGCGCCCGCAGCCACGGCACACTGCATCGAACGTGGTTGAGCAGACGGCGACGCAAGGCGTGTCGGGACGTGGCGCGCTCATGCTTTTTGAGCCGGGCCGATGTCCAGACGATCCCAGCCATCATGGCCGAGTTGGCGCAGCGTCTCGATATTGCGCTCGAAGATCTCGGACGCTTCAGGGAAGGCGTCGACTGCGCGCTCGATGCTGTCTTCGCGCAGCAAATGCAGGGTCGGATACGGCGAACGATTGGTGTAATTGTCGATGTCGTTTTGCTCGGTGTCGGCAAACTGATACTGCGGATGAAAACTGGCGACCTGCAATTGGCCGGCCAGATCCATGTCTTCGAGCGCCGCATCGGCCACATCGAGAAACTCGTTGTAGTCAAGAAAATCGCCCAGCACATGAGGATGGATCAGCAACGTGGTGTCGACTTGCTCCGGATCGGCGTCGGACAGCGACTGCAATTCATCCATCAGCATGCTCAGCAACTGCTCCGGTTCGGTCGCATCGCAAACGACATAGCGGATTTGTTTCTTGACGTGGACAGCCTTGGCAAAAGGGCACAGGTTCAAGCCGATGACAGCTTTTTCAAGCCAGTCCTGGGTGGCGGCAATGACGGCGGCATGGGTGGCATGCGGTTCGTTCTTCATGTTCAATCTTTCTGGTGGGGTCAAGCGACGACAAGGCATCGAGATGGGCAAATTGTACGCACTTCTTTGCAGCGCACGCCATTTTGCTGCATGCCGCGCCACGTTATTGCCAAAAAGAATCGATATAAATTAGTTCCGTCAAGTTGACATATTTCTTGACTGAACTCGACAGACTTACGTACACTCCGCTATTAGTCGCGGTACGTCCTGTTTTGACGATAATAATGGAAAACTATGCACGTAAAGACAATGACCTCCTCGATCCTGGCAGCACTGTTGCTGCTGGCCGCACCTGCCTGGGGCGAATCCATGGACGCCGCGCAACTCCAGATTGCAACCTTGTCAACGGCGCGCGCATCCCAGATCGACGTCTTGCCTCTGTATAAAGCGGACAACAAGACCAGCACCGCCGATGACGATAGCACCAAAGAAACCGATGTCTGGAGCCGCATCCGCAGCGGCTACACGATTCCCGACATGGACAATGCGCTGGTCGCCAAGCATGTCACCTGGTACAGCACCCGTCCCGACCATATTGCCATCACGACGGCGCGCGCCTCGCGTTATCTGTTCCACGTGGTCCAGGAATTGCAAAAACGCGGCATGCCAACGGAACTGGCGCTGCTGCCCTTCATCGAATCGGGCTTCAATCCGCTCGCATTTTCCAGCGCCAGCGCGGCCGGCATGTGGCAATTCATACCGGCGACCGGACGCAGCTTCAATCTGAAGCAAAACATGTTCAAGGATGAGCGCCGCGGCGTCGTCGCGTCGACCGATGCCGCGCTATCCTACCTGCAAAAGCTGTACGGCATGTTCGGCGACTGGCAACTGGCGCTGGCGGCCTACAACTGGGGCGAAGGCTCGGTCCAGAAAGCGATCAAGAAAAACGAGTCCATGGGCAAGCCGACCGATTTCGAGAGCCTCGCCGACCTGATGCCTAACGAGACCCGCAATTACTTTCCCAAGTTGCAAGCGATGAAAAACATCATCGCCAATCCGGCCCAATACGGCTTGACGCTGCCGTTGATCGACAACCAGCCCTACTTCACCACTGTCGACAAGACCAGCGATATCGATGTCACGATCGCCGCCCAATTGGCCGAATTGTCGGTCGATGAATTCAAGGCGCTCAATCCGCAATTCAAGCGCCCTGTCATCACCGGAAATGAAAATACGCAAATTCTGCTGCCCAAGGAAAATGCGGCAAAGTTTCACCTGAATCTGGCCCAGTGGGGCCATGCGCTGTCGACCTGGACCACGCACAAGATCACCAGCGC
>CANFGA010000430.1 GCA_947446335.1 Oxalobacteraceae bacterium
ATCCGGGGTACCAATTCGGTGGCCCCGCCCTGGCAGACGATCACCAGGCGCCCGGCCATCAGATGCGCCTGCACCGCGCCCGATACATACATGCGTTCGATCTTCTTGTCGTGGGTATAGTTGTAGGCAATGTCACCAAAGCCCTTGCTCTGACGATTCTTTTGCACCATGTCGGCAATTTGCGCCACGATCGCCTTCTGGGTCGCCGCCGCGTCGCGCAAGGCGTTCGCTTCGCGCGCACGCTCGGCATTCTTGCGCTGGGTCTCGAGCGCGGCCAACCGCACTTCATCGACGCTTTGCGTGCCGCTGCGGCGCTCGACCTTCTTTTGCTTGCTCTTGTCCTGATTGGCCAGCTTGGCTTTGGTCTTGTCGACCAGACCTGATTTCAAAAACTGCTCTTGCAAAGAGGCCATCTGTGCTGCTCCGTAGTGAGGTTCGCCGGCCCGCACTGCGACCGGTGGAAAGACGCTAGCATAGCAAAAAATGAACCAGCCAAGCTGAGATTGCAGCCTGTTTCCAGCTTGCTGGCCAAGATCTTCTGCGCGTACCGGTACGTTAGCGTACAGAAAAAAATGGTCAGTGCGGCTACGATCTGACTCCCGCGGCGCATGGATTTCGCCACACCAACATAATGCAATGCAAGAATGGGCAATACCATGTGGGACTCTCCTTTCAATCTGGCCGTGATCGATTGGTTCAGCCAGTTCAATGCCATGTCGGCACGCGCCAATCAAGTCATCCAGTACGTGGAAGCGGCATATCTGTTCAAAGGGCTGCCGGTCATGGCCGTCATCTGGTTTCATTGGTTCGGCGCTGACGATGCCAAGCCGGACACCCGGCGCACGATCATCGCCGCGCTGATCGGTTGCGTGCTGGCGGTGTTCATCGCCAGGCTGATCAACAATATCGCGCCGCATCAAGTGCGTCCGTTTGCCAATGCCGCATTGCCCTACGTTGAATACGTCGGACTGGCCGCGCGCGAGAGTCAATCGCTGTTCGACTGGAACTCGTTTCCGAGCGATCACGCCGCCCTGTTTTTCAGCCTGGCGGCGGGCATTTTCATGCTCTCGCGGCGGGTCGGGATCCTGGTTTTTCTATACGTGCTGCTGGTCATTGCACTACCCAGGATCTATCTGGGCTTGCACTATGCCACCGACATCCTCGTCGGCACTGCCATCGGCATGGGATCGGTCTGGCTTTGCACCAGAAAAAGCGTCGTCGATCTGGTTGGCGAGCGCTGCATGGCATTGTTGAAGCGGCATCCGGGCGCCTTCCAGACCATTTTTTTCATCTGTAGCGTTGAAATCAGCGTGATGTTTACCGATGTGCGCAGCTTCATGACAGCGGCCAGATCTTTTTTCTGAAGAGGGGCCGACGGCACGCCGAACTACATCGACGGCGCCAGCACCACGCAATTGCGCCCGCCATGCTTGGCCTGGTATAGCGCCTCGTCGGCCGCGCGCACCAGGGCTTGCGCGTCGCGCTCGGACCCGGCGGCGTTGAAGGCGACGCCGGCACTGATCGTGACCTTGCGTGGCGATGACTGCTGGTGCACCAGTTGCTCGACTGCGCAGCGCATGGTTTCGGCGATCTGCAAGCCGGCGCTGGCGTCGATATTGGGCAGCACGATGGCGAATTTTTCACCACCGTAGCGCGCCACCAGATCGCCCGCGCGCCGCGCGCCGGTCTGCAGCACGCGGGCGATGCTTTTCAAGCATTCGTCGCCAGCCTGATGGCCATGACCATCGTTGTATTGCTTGAAATGATCGACATCGATCATGATGACGACCAGCGGCTGGCGCGTGCGGCGCGCGCGCGACCATTCGTTGTCCAGCATCTGATCGAAGTGACGCCGGTTGGCCAGTCCGGTCAAGCCATCGGTAGCCGAGAGCGCCGCCAGCTTGCGGTTGGCTTCTTCCAGCTGCGCGGTGCGCTCGGCAACGCGCAGCTCAAGGTCATCGTGCAAGCGGGCATGGGCGATCGAAATCATGGCCTGGGCGCCGAGGATGCGCAGAAATTCGGCCCGCTCGGCGGTAAAAGAGGCATCGGCCAGATTGTTTTCCAGGTACAGCATGCCGCCGATCTGCCCGCCCTGCCGGATCGGCAGGCACATCACCGACTTGGGCTGCTGCAGTTGCACATACGGATCTTGCGCAAATCTCGATGAGCTCGCGATCTGGTCTTCGATGACCTCGGCCCCGGTGCGCGCCACATAGCGCAGCAGCGACAGCGGAAACTGCGGATCGGCATCGGCATCGAGTGCCAGAACGCGCGGCTGCACCACCGTGGCATCGCCGGCGATCTCGGCTTCCAGGCGCCAGCCATCGTCGCTGCGCAGCAGCAGACGGGCCACCTGAGCGCCACAATTTTCACGCACGATGGCGATCAGGCGCCGCAACACGCTGCAAAATCCGATCTCGTTCGACAAGGCGTGCGACGCCTTCAAGAGCGACGCCAGATCGAGCGCCGCATTCGCTTGCGCGGCGCTGCCCGCAGCGGCCTGTTCGGTGTTGAAGGCAATCTGCCGGTAGCTGCTCGGATGAGTGAAGCCGGCGCCAAGCACACTGGCATGGTGCGCGCTCAATTGCGCCACCTTGCCGTGCGCGCCCCATTGCCGGTAGTGCGCGATGGCATCTTGCAAGAAGACCTCGGCGGCGCGGCGCTGATCTTGTTCCAGCCACAGTTCACCAAACAGCTCATTGGACAACGCTTGCAGATGGACGCAGCCGCTGGCGCGCGCGGCGTCGATGGCCAGCGCGTAGCAGCGCAGCGCCAGCGTCAGATCCTGCCCTTGACGGGCCGCCTCGGCCTGCAGCAGCAAATGCTGGGCCCCGAAATTGGCCGGGGCTTGCTCGGCCCAGGCCCCCATCCTGGCCTGCAAGACAGCGCAGCGCGCCAGCAATGCTGCGGCATCGACGCGCTGCGGATTGCGCCGCAACAGGCGCAGCAAGATCAACGCGACATAAAAGGTAGCCTCGGGCACCTTGGCCTGGCCGCGCAACACTTGCAGCACCAGATCGAGTTGATCGGCCAGCACTTCGGCGTCGGCCGCATCGAAAAAATAGGCGTTGCGGATCTTGCCTTGATAGAAATAAGCGCAGTACAGACGCGAGGCGCCATACGCTTCCAGAAAACCGGCCTCGCTGAAACTGTCGTCGTCATAACTGTCGCCACGCAGCGTGAGGCCCATCAGACACTTGATCGGCTGCACCGCGCCGACGATCACGCAATCGGCCAGATCGGCCTGACCGTAGCCGTGTGCATGCATCAGCGTCAGGTCGCGCTCGGTGGCTTGCAACAGATCGGGCAAATACTCGCCCAGAATCAACCGGTCGCTGGCGCGCAAGACGGCGAGCACGCCGACATGGACAAAATCGCCATTGCCAAGCGCCCGATCGAAGGCGTCATCGTAGATCAGGATCGAACTGCTCAGGCGGTATGTCCAGTGGTTGATCAGCGCCGCGAACATCACGCAAGTGAGCGTGCGCGGCTGCACCTGGTGGCAGCGCTTGGCCATCTCCAGCGCCATCGCGCCTATCTGGTGGCTGCGCTCCAGAGCATGGCCGTGAACGGCGAAGAAACTGGCATAGCCGGCATAGGCCACC
>CANFGA010000431.1 GCA_947446335.1 Oxalobacteraceae bacterium
CGGCGTCGATGTCAAATTGTGCGGCGACAGCCACATCTGCTGCGGTTCGGCCGGCACCTATTCGATGCTGCAGCCGGAACTGGCGCTGCAATTGCGCGACCAGAAGCTCGAGCATCTCGCTGCCACCGGCGCCGAAGTGATCGTCTCGGCCAACATCGGCTGCCTGACGCATCTGCAGTCTGGCACCGAAACTCCGGTGCGGCACTGGATCGAGTTGATCGACGATGCAATCGCCAAGCCCGCGCACTGAACTTCCTAACCACTTGCTTGCCTACATCCAGCACCCGACGTCTTGAAAAGAGGAACACATGTCCGTCATCACCAATATTGAAGACCTGAGGGTCCTGGCGCAGAAGCGCGTGCCGCGCATGTTTTACGATTACGCCGATTCGGGTTCGTGGAGCGAATCGACTTACCGCGCCAATAACGATGACTTCCAGAGCATGAAATTTCGCCAGCGCGTCGCCGTCAACATGGAAAACCGCACGCTGGCGTCGACCATGGTCGATCTGCCGGTGGCGATGCCGGTGGCGCTGGCGCCGACCGGATTGACCGGGATGCAGCATGCCGATGGCGAAATTCTGGCCGCGAAAGCGGCCGAGAAATTCGGCGTGCCGTTCACGCTCTCGACGATGAGCATTTGTTCGATCGAAGATGTGGCGGCGCGCACCACCAAGCCATTCTGGTTTCAGGTCTACGTGATGAAGGACAGGGCCTTCATCGAGCGCCTGATCGATCGTGCCAAGGCAGCCAACTGTTCGGCGCTGGTGCTGACGCTCGATTTGCAAATCCTCGGCCAGCGCCACAAGGACTTGAAGAATGGCTTGTCGGCGCCGCCCAAGCTGACGATCGCCAACATCGTCAACATGATGACCAAGCCGCGCTGGTGCCTCGGGATGGCTGGCACGCCGCGCCGCAGCTTCGGCAACATCGTCGGCCATGCCAGCGATGTGTCGGACATGTCGTCGTTGTCGTCGTGGACCGCGCAGCAATTCGATCTGGCGCTGTCGTGGAAGGATGTCGAATGGGTCAAGCAGCGCTGGGGTGGCAAGCTGATCATCAAGGGCATCATGGATCAGGAAGATGCGCGCCTGGCCGTGGAAAGCGGGGCCGATGCGCTGATCGTGTCGAACCACGGCGGGCGTCAGCTCGATGGCGCCTTGTCCAGCATCCGCGCGCTGCCATCGATTGTCGATGCGGTCGGCAGCGAAATCGAAGTCCACATGGATGGCGGAATACGCTCGGGCCAGGACGTGATCAAGGCGCTCGCGCTGGGCGCCAAGGGCGTCTACATCGGCCGTCCCTTCCTGTATGGCCTGGGTGCGATGGGCGAGCAGGGCGTCACGAAATGCCTGGAGATCATCCGCAACGAACTCGATCTGACGATGGCGTTCTGTGGCTTGACCGATGTAAAGAAAGTCGATCAGCGCATCCTGATTCCCGGCACGTACTGAAGCGCCGGCTTCAGCGCGGCGGCAGCGCTCGGGCCAGACGGCCCCAGTCTGCGCTGAGCGTGCTGCAAGCCGGACACGGTTGCTGTGCGATCAACGCTTCGACCTGGTCGATGCGCTGCGCCGTTTGCGGATGCGACGCCAGCCAGGCTGGCGCGCTGGCCGCAGCTTCTTTCCCGGGCGGGCGGCTCTGCTCCAGTTTCTTGAACAGCGTCAGCATCCCACCGGGCTGGATCTGCACGCGCAGCAGCGCCTGAACGCCGAGGCGATCGGCCTGTTCTTCCACGTCGCGCCCGAAATAGCTGCTGCCGGCTTGGTGCGCGATCAGCGCCGCCATCGCACTGACATCGCCCACCGTCAGCGCCAATATCCCGGCCAGTCCCAGCGAACTGACCATTTGCTTGAGTCCATGGCGCTGTTCGACATGTTGCACTTCATGCGCCAGCACCCCCGCCAGTTCGGTCGCGTCGCTCATTGTTTGCAGCAAGCCCAGATGGATCACCACGATGCCACCCGGCAGCGCGAATGCATTCAGACTGGCATCTTGTTTGATGATCCAGCGGTAACCATAGCGCGACTCTGCAGTCAAGCGCGCGCCAGTTTGCTGCACTGCCTGTTGCAGCGCACCGCTCTCGATCAGCGTGCCATCCTCGCGCAGCGACGCCAGCAGCGTATCACCCAGCTTTTTTTCCAGCGCCACCGGGATCTGCGTGGCCAGCCATGCGCTTGCATGCGGATAGGCCAGCCACAAGGCCAGCAACAGCAATACAGCCAAGGCCGGCACGGCGACGATGGCGCCCCAGATCCTGGCCGATGCGCGGCGCGCGGCGCCGTGGCGCTGGTGCCACAGTCCAAATTGCGCCTGCAAGGGGGCGGGCGCCGTTGCGAGCAGGGCGGCCAGATCGGAGGCCGATGCCGGCTGGAGCGACCATTGCCGCCCGTTTGCAGCCAGCCAGTTCAGCGACAACTGGCGCTGGTCGAGTCCGCCCACGCTGACCACGATGGCTGCGCAATCCTGGACCAGATCGAGCTCATCGATCAAGAGATTGCGCGCATCGAAGCGGGCCGCGATGGCCAGTGCCGCGTCGGGCCCGCCAGAGAGACAGGCATGAAAAGTGTGCAACGGGGCTCCCTTGAATATGGCTTGTGTCCGAGCGTTGTTTATACCAGAGGATGGCGATTGATGGGCCCTGGCCCCTGGAAGCGATGTCGTGCCCTCTGGCAAAATGCATCATGATGTGATGTAATTGCAAACTCGTACATGTCCAAGCAAAATCCAACAATGATGAAATCGATACTCTGCCGTTTCAAGCCGGCAGCCAATACGGTGAATCCACGCGAGCAATTGCGCGCCTGCAGCGGCGCCATCTTTGGCCTGCTGCTGGCCGGCTTGTTGAGTCAGTTGGCTGGCGCGCAATACGGCCATGGTGGCGGCGCAGGCTATTTGATCGCGCCGATGGGCGCCTCGGCCGTGTTGCTGTTTTGCCTGCCCGGCAGCCCGCTGGCCCAGCCCTGGTCCGTGGTGGGCGGCAACATGATCTCGGGCTTGATCGGCGTCACCTGTCTGCGCCTGATGGGCGATGCGGTTGCGGTCGCCGCGCTGGCCGGGGCAGTGGCGATCGGCATCATGTTCCTGTTGCGCTGTTTGCATCCGCCGGGCGGAGCTGTGGCGCTCACGGTCGTGCTGGGCGGGCCTGCCGTGCACGCCGCCGGTTACGGTTTCGTGCTGGCACCGATCGGATTGAATTCGCTGCTGCTGGTTTGCGCGGCGATGTTATTCAATAATCTGACCGGGCGGCGCTATCCGCATGCGCAGCAACTGGCGCATTCCAATGCCAACCCGCATGCGACGGCCGATGTCATTGCGACTTCGCGCCTGGGATTCACTGCGCAGGATCTGGACCTGGTCTTGCAGCGCCGCAATCGGGTGCTCGATGTCAGCCGGCATGACCTGGAAGAGATCATGCTGCAAACGGAAATGCAGGCTTGCCAGCGCCGCTTTGGCGTGATCACCTGCGCTGACATCATGTCCAAGGATGTGCTCACTGCCGAATTTGCGACCGAATTGCCGCTTGCGTGGCGCCAGTTGATGGCGCACAGCATCGTTGCCTTGCCAGTCTTGAACCGGGCCAGACGCGTCATCGGCATCGTC
>CANFGA010000432.1 GCA_947446335.1 Oxalobacteraceae bacterium
CTGGCGGACGCGATTGCAGCGACGCTGGCGCTGCCGATGCAGCGCATCGGTGATGCGATGGAGCACACAGCCAAGGGCAATGCCGAGCAACTCGCCGCGCTGCTCGAGTCCTTGTCGAACGCCTTCATGATCCGTCTGGAACAGGCTTTTGGTGGCCAACTGCTCGGCTTGCATGAACACATGCAGGCATCGACGGCGACGATGTCGGTGCTCCAGACATCGTTGCAAGGCTTGCTCGATAATGTCGCCCGCGTCAGCGCGCAGGCGACCGATCAGATGAGCGACAAGCTGGAAGCGGCGATGGCTGCGCTGGCGCTGGCGCGCAGCCACGCCGTCAGCGACGAGCGCGAAAGAAGCGAGCGCCTGTCCTTGCGCGCCAGCGAATTGCTGGGCGGTTTGACCAGTCAGGTCGACACGCTGCTGGGCGCCGCAGCCGACCAGGGCCGCCAAACCCAGGGCAGCATCGATGCGCTGGGTCAGGTTGCGCTGCAGGCGATCGACGGCATGAACCAGGGCGCGCAGGCGATCGATGGCGCAGCAAAACGCTTCGAAACGGCGGGCAATGCAGTGGGCGCCATTTTCGAGCGTTCGGCCGATGTGTCGGATCAGTTGAGCGCGGTATCGCTGACGCTGCAAGAGGCTGCGACGGCGGTGCAGCGCGGGTTTGATCAATACGATGCAATCCGGATCACGGTCGATGCGCAGGTCGCCGCGCTGATGGATCTGGTCGAAAGCGCGAAACAAGAAGCGGGCGTATCGCAAGAGCTGGTCGCCGATCTGAAGGCCAGCGCCGCTGCGATGCGCGTGGCTGAAGATGCCAGCCGCAAGCATCTGGAAGGGGTCAACGATGCGCTGTTCAAGGCTTTCTCGGACTTCGGCAATGCGATGGTGAGCCAGGTCAAGTCGACCATTGCCGAGACCGACCGTCATCTGGCGCAGGGCACCGGCCATTTGAATGGCGTGATCCTGGAGCTATCGAATGCGGTGAGCCGGATCCGTCAGGGCGACGCATGAACCCGGTTGCGATGACGGCGCCGATGCTGGCCGCCGCCGCGCTGGCCGACCTGGAGTTGCGCTTGTCGATTGCACTGGAGAACATGGGGATCGTCGATGGGCAGTTGCAGCCAGCGGCGCCGTCATCCGATGGCGAGGCGCAGACTGCACCGATGCTTGAACAGATTGTAGCGATCCGGGAACTGGCGTCACCGGTGCCGACGGATGAGTCTGTGCCGAGTGTCCCTGTGCCTGCACCGCTCGACACCATCTTGCCGCAAGACGATGCGGCAACCGGTTTCCATGCTCGCAACGTGAGTGATTTCTTTGCCGTGCTGGCGGCGCGGCACGGTGCGGATCAGGACCGACTGGCTTTCTGGTCGCGTTATCTGGAGCAAGTCACATGGACCCGCCTGGTACTGGGCGACTCCACGCTGGCCTTGCAGCATGACGATGGCGCGGTGCGCGCTCTGCTCGCGCGCCAGATTGAAGGTCATGCCGTCATGACCAGGGATCAGGGTCAGGATGCGTTGCTGATGGTCATCAACGGCCACCTGGTCGTCGAATTCGCCAAGCTGCCGCAGGCCGCTTACATGTACAACATGGTGGGCATCAAGTTCGACTGCCATGCCAGCGCCTACAGTGCCGATGTCGATGACTTGACCTACGGCTATCGGGAATTTGGCCATCGCGACGGCAAGGCGCGCAGGATCACGCATATTCCCGGATGGCAGCAAGATGCTGCTGCGCAATTGAAAAGAATCGGCATTGTGCCCGACATCCCGCTTGCGCAGCGCACGTCGACTGCGACCAGGCAGCCAGCAGCGCCGACATTGTCGATGCCGCTGCCACCAACGCTATCGGCCTGGATCCGCGATGTGCCTGCGCCGCCGCCCGTGGCCGTGGCAGTTCCGGTGCCGCCGCATGAACTGGCCCCGGCCGGTGCCAAATTCACGATGTCCGCGCTCGCGGCGCTGGTGCAGCGCTTCGAAAAAGCATCGATGGATGACCAGCGTGCAGGCATTGATGGCTGCCTGTGGGTGATGGACCCGATCCAGCGCCGCGTGCTCGCCAGTGCATTGATGGAGCATGGTTTCCGCTGGAACAGTACGCGCATGGCCTGGTACTACCCGCCAGTCTGACCCTGGCAAGAGCCTGGCTTCAGGTTTCCGGTTCCATGTTGTTGGCACGGATCGCCAGTATCTGCGGCAGGGATCGTTGAAAGTGCTCTACCACTTGCGGGTCGAAGTGGATCCCTGCCTGGTGCTCGATGAAGGCGATGGCATCGGCCAGCGGCCACGCCGGCTTGTAAGGGCGCGCCGAGGTCAGCGCATCGAAGACGTCGGCCAGCGCAACGATGCGTCCGGCCTGCGGGATCGCCGCGCCGGCCAGGCCGTCCGGATAGCCGCTGCCATCCCATTTTTCATGGTGGCTCTGGGCGATCAGGCGCGCCAGTTGCAGCAGGTCGGAATCGCCGTCTTGCAAGATGGCGGCGCCGATCGCGACGTGGGTTTGCATGATGCGCCACTCGTGTGCGTCCAGTTTGCCTTGCTTGAGCAAGATCGCGTCCGGAATGCCGATCTTGCCGACATCGTGCATCGGACTGGCATGCAGCATCAGGTCGCAATCGGTGTCGTTCCAGCCCAGGCTCTTGGCCAGCAATGCGCAATACTGGCTCATGCGGATGATGTGCAAGCCGGTTTCATTGTCGCGGTATTCGGCAGCCCGGCCCAGCCGCAGCACCATTTCGAGGTGGCTCTGGTGCAGCGCTTCGGTGCGCACGTTGACCATCTGCTGCAGCGCCGCGCGCTGATCGTGCACCATTTTATGGGCCAGTTGGGCGTCCAGCAAATTGCGCACCCGCATCAGCAATTCGGTGCGATCGAATGGCTTGCCGAGGAAGTCGCGCGCCCCCGATGCCAGCGCCTTCAGCAGATGTTCGTGTCCATGTTGCGCGGTCAGGATGACGATGGGTGGCAACAATGGATCGTCCAATGCCTTCAATTGCGCCATCACCTGATAGCCATCGAGATGCGGCATGTTGATGTCGAGCAAGATCAAGTCTGGCCGCGCCTGCCGGTAATGATGCAGCACCTCGCGCGGATCTTGTATCAGCACCAGTTGGTGCTGTTGTTGATTCTGGCTGGCCAGCAGCTTGCTCATCAGTTTCAGATTGGCTGCTTCATCGTCGATGACGAAGATGCGGGCTGGACCGAGCAATGCATCGGTCATGCAGCATCCTCGACGCCGGCAGCGAGGGCATGGTCGACGATTGTCAGGAATTGCCCCATGTCGAGCGGTTTCGTCAGGTAATTGATGAAGCCGGCCGCGCAACCGCGCTCTATATCGCGCGGCATCGCATTGGCCGTCACCGCGATGACTGGAATGGCGGCCAGGCGGGCATCGCTTTTCAGCACTTCCAGCACTTGATAGCCATCCATGCCCGGCATATTAATGTCAAGCAAGATCAATTCCGGTCGGTGCGCCAGCGCCAGTTCTAGCCCCAGTTCCGGCATGTGCGCCGTGATCAGGTGTATGCCGGGGCGCCGGCGCAGTATCTGGGTAATCAACTTTATATTGACCGGATTGTCGTCGATGCACAG
>CANFGA010000433.1 GCA_947446335.1 Oxalobacteraceae bacterium
AATGCCAGCGACATCCCCACCAGCGTGTAGACGCCCCAGCCGGACAAGCCCCAGTGCAGATAGGTCAGTTGCATCGCCTGGCGCGCAGCCTCGATGGTATTGCCCTCGCCCACCGGCGGCGCCAGGAATTGGGTGACCGGTTCGGCAATGCAAAAGAACAGCAGATCGATACCGATGCCGGCTGAAAACAGCATCGCGGCCCAGGTCAGCAGATTGAAGTCGGGCGTCGAATGCGCGGGCCCGAGTTTGAGGTTGCCGTAGCGCGAAAAGGCGATGAACACGACAAACACCAGGTAAACCGTGACGGCGAAAAAATAGAACCAGCCGAAGGTATGGGCGATCCATCCGAGGATCGCATTGATCACCGTGCCGGCATGGGCGGTGAAAAACATGGTCCAGATCGCGAACCCGACGATGCCGATCGCTGAACCGTAGAACACGGTGGGGTTGATGCTATCGCGCACGGGTTCGATGTTGCTGGCTTCTTGGTTTGCCATGTTGTTTTCTTTCTGGTTGATTCAATACCATGCGTCAATAAGGTGCGCGTCCATGCCCGGCGCTCAGGCCGGGCATGGCCTGTTACAGCCGCGCAGGCGCTCCGTTGGCCTTGAAATACGGCGCCGTGCTGCGCGCTTCCGGCGCGCGGCCGCGGATCACGTCGGCCAGTTTCTCGGCCATCATGATGGTCGGCGCGTTGAGGTTGCCGGTGACAATTTCAGGCATGATCGATGCATCGATGATGCGCAAACCCTCGATGCCATGCACTTTCCCCTGCGCATCGACGACCGCCATCGGGCCGTAACCCATCGCATTCGAGCCGGCCGGGTGGTAAGCGGTTTCGGCATGCTGGCGCACGAAGTCGTCGAGCTCGGCATCGCTGTTCATCTCTGCGCCGGGTGTGATTTCGCGTCCTTTGAACGGCACCAGAGCCTGCTGCTCGATGATCTCGCGCGTGATGCGAATGCCGGCGCGAAATTCGGCCCAATCGTCTTCCTGCGACATGTAATTGAACAAGATGCTGGGATGCTGGCGCGGATCTTTCGAGCGCAGCTGAACCCGGCCGCGACTGAGCGAGCGCATCGATCCCATGTGGGCCTGGAAGCCGTGTACCTTGATCGGATTCGTGCCGTTGTAATTGATCGCGATCGGCAAGAAGTGATACTGGATGTTGGGCCAGGCGACCGTGTCGTTGCTGCGGATGAAGCCGCCGGCCTCGAACTGGTTGCTGGCGCCGATGCCGCTGCCGTTCAACAGCCACTCGGCGCCGATCGCAGGCTGGTTGTGCAGTTTGAGCGCGGTCACCAGGGAAATCGGCTGCAGGCATTCGTATTGCAGATAGACTTCCAGATGGTCTTGCAAGTTGGCGCCCACGCCGGGCAGATCGTGCACCAGCGCGATATCGAGTTCGCGCAACAAGGCTGCCGGGCCGACCCCCGAACGCTGCAAGATCTGCGGCGAAGCGATCGCGCCCGAGCACAGCAAGACTTCCTTGCCGGCATGAGCGGTCTTTTCCACATCGTTTTCCAGGTAAGCGACGCCGATCGCGCGCTTACCGGAAAACAAAATGCGATCTGTCAGCGCATGGGTCACGATGGTCAGGTTGGGCCGCGATCGTGCCTGATCGAGATAACCGCGCGCGGTGCTCGAGCGCCGGCCATTGGGCGTCGTGGTGCGATCCATCGGGCCGAAACCTTCTTGCTGAAAGCCGTTCAAATCGTCGGTGCGCGGGTAACCGGCTTGAACACCGGCATCGACCATGGCCTGGAACAGCGGATTGTTGCCCGCCTTCGGTGTCGTCACGCAAAGCGGTCCGGTGTCACCGTGATAATCGTTGGCGCCGATGTCGCGCGTCTCGGCTTTCTTGAAGTACGGCAGGCAATCGAGGTAAGACCAGTTTTCCAGCCCCTCGCGCGCAGCCCAGCCATCGTAATCGAGCGCATTGCCGCGGATGTAGCACATGCCGTTGATCAAGGACGAGCCGCCCAGACCCTTGCCGCGCCCGCATTCCATCTTGCGGTTGTTCATGTGCGGCTCGGGTTCGGTTTCATAGGCCCAGTTGTAGCGCTTGCCCTGCAGCGGAAATGCCAGCGCAGCCGGCATCTGGGTGCGGAAGTCAAAACGGTAATCCGGACCGCCCGCTTCCAGCAGCAAGACACTGACGCCGGCGTCTTCGGTCAGGCGCGTGGCCAGCACGTTGCCGGCCGAACCGGCGCCGATGATGATGTAATCGTATTGTTTCTGATGCGTCATGGCATCCTTTCTGTGTAGTCTGTCTGTATGTGTGTTTGATTGGCGCCAGGGTCAGAACACCGAGCTGTAAGCGCCCAGTTCGATCTGTATCGACTTGATCCTGGTGTATTGCTGCAGCGTGACCTGGCCATTCTCGCGCCCGACGCCCGATTGCTTGTAGCCGCCGACCGGCATTTCCGCAGCCGACTCGCCCCAGGTATTGATCCAGCAAATGCCCGCCTGCAAGCGATGAATCACGCGGTGCGCGCGCGCCAGATCTTGCGTCATCACGCCGGCGGCCAGACCGAAATCGGTCGCGTTGGCGCGCCCGATGACTTCTTCCTCATCGTCGAAGGCCAGGATGCTCATCACCGGTCCGAAGATTTCTTCACGCACGATGGTCATCTCGTCGCGGCAATCGGTAAACACCGTCGGCTGCACGTAGGCGCCGCTGGCAAAATCCCCCTCTTGCATCCGTGCGCCGCCGATCAACAGACGCGCGCCTTCAGCCTGGCCCGAGGCGATGTAAGCGAGCACTTTTTCCATGTGAACAAAGCCGACCAGCGGGCCGAAATTGGTGTTCATCTGCAGCGGATCACCGATCCGGATCCGGCGCACCCGTTCCAGGATCGCTTGTTCGAACGCGCTCTTGATCGATGCGTGGACAAACACGCGCGTGCCATTGGTGCAGACCTGGCCCGAACTGTAAAAGTTGGCCATCATCGCCACGTCGGCGGCGCGCTCGAGATCGGCGTCGGCGAACACGATCAGCGGCGATTTTCCACCCAGCTCCATCGTCACATCTTTCAGCGTCGAACCGGAGGCGCTGGCCATCACTTTCTTGCCGGTCGCCACGCCACCGGTGAACGAAATCTTTTCGATGCCGGGATGCTCGGTCAGCCAGGTGCCGACCGTTTTGCCATCGCCGTTGACGACGTTGAACACGCCGTCCGGCAAGCCCGCCTCGGTATAGATTTCAGCCAGCCTGAGCGTCGAGAGCGGCGTCATTTCGCTGGGCTTGAAAATCATTGCATTGCCGGCCGCGAGCGCCGGCGCCGACTTCCACAGCGCGATCTGGATCGGATAATTCCACGCGGCGATGCCGGCTACCACGCCGAGCGGTTCGCGCCGGGTGTAGACGAAGGAACTCTCGCGCAGCGGGATTTGCGTGCCTTCGATGCTTGGGGCGAGGCCGGCGTAATACTCGAGCACGTCGGCGCCGGTGGCGATATCGACCGCGCTGGTCTCGGACAACGGTTTGCCGGTATCGAGCGTTTCGATCTCGGCCAGTTCGTCGTTACGCTCGCGCAAGATCTCGACCGCGCGGCGCAGCACGCGCGAGCGCTGCATTGCC
>CANFGA010000434.1 GCA_947446335.1 Oxalobacteraceae bacterium
AGCTTGTCGACCAGCTTGTTCAGTTCGGGCGAGGCATTGGCCAGGATCACGCCGCCGCCGGTGTAGATCATCGGGCGTTCGGCTTGCAGCAGCAATTGCACCGCCTTGCGGATCTGTCCCGAATGGCCCTTGTCGACCGGCTTGTACGAACGCATTTCGATCTCTTTCGGATAATCGAACAGGCACTTGTGCATGCTGATATCTTTCGGGATATCGATCAGCACGGGACCGGGACGGCCGGTCTTGGCGATGAAAAAGGCTTTCTTGATCGTCAGCGCCAGGTCCTTGACATCCTTGACCAGGAAATTGTGCTTGACCACGGGACGCGTGATGCCGACCGTGTCGCATTCCTGGAATGCATCCTGACCGATCGCGTGGCTGGGCACCTGGCCCGAAATCACCACCATCGGAATCGAATCCATGTACGCGGTCGACAGACCGGTCACCGCATTGGTGACACCAGGACCGGACGTGACGAGGGCCACGCCGACCTTGTTCGAACTGCGCGAATAGGCATCGGCGGCATGCACGGCAGCTTGCTCGTGGCGCACCAGGATGTGTTTGAATTTGTCTTGCTGGAAGATCGCGTCATAGATGTACAACACGGATCCGCCCGGGTAACCGAAGACGTGCTCGACGCCCTCTTCAGCCAGGCAGCGCACCAGTATTTCTGCGCCAGTAATGGGGACTGCTGTTTCGGTATTCATTAAACATTCCTTTCAAGGTCCATTGGAGATTGATCGGATGCTCTTTCCTCGCGAAGCGCGCGCTGCGCAACGGTGCTCCTGCATCCCTTTTTTTTACGGTCACAACATTTCTTCGGGCATCAGTCGTGCCCTGCAAAACATTGCGCTACGCAATTCGTTCGGCCGGAGTGTCCATCTTGCTTGACGCATGCCTCTCGCGCTTGTGGCGCGGGTTAGAGCAAACTGCCTACATGTGAAAGCGCGTCTTGCCGCTGCTGACTTTGTGTGTCGATTGCGACCAGACCATAAAGCCTTGTGGAGAACAAGGCGTTCCGTACGGTACTGCCTGGCACCACGAAGGTCAAGGCAAATCATCCAAAAATCATTTTTCCTGTAGCAAAACGTGTAAAAAGTCTGCATAAATGGTGATTTCTTGCTAGCATGCGCTCTGCTTGCAAAACCGAGCAGGCCCTGACATTCAAGATCATCCACCACCGAAATGGCGGCAAGTCGTTCACTCATCGCATGGCAACAGACAAAGAACTCTCCGATTTCCTCGAAAGTGTCGAGCGGCGCGCCTTCAAGCAAGCCGTGTATGCGGTGCGCAAGGACGAGTCTGCGCTCGACATCGTGCAAGATGCGATGATCAAACTCGCTGAAAAATACGGCGACAAGCCGGCCGGCGAACTGCCGCTGCTGTTTCAGCGCATACTGCAAACGACGATCCTTGATTATTTCAGGCGTGAAAAAGTGCGCACGACTTGGGTCAGCCTGTTTTCCAACGTCAGCCGCAGTGCGGACGACGGCGACGAGATCGACCTGCTCGATACCTATCAAGCCGAGCAGGGATCAAGTGCATCCGAGTCGAGCGCCGACAAGGTTGAGCGTGCACAAGTGCTGGCTGCCATCGATGCAGAAGTAAAAAAACTGCCGGCACGTCAACGCGAAGCGTTCCTCATGCGTTATTGGCAGGATATGGATGTGGCTGAAACAGCCGCAGCGATGGGTTGCTCCGAGGGCAGCGTCAAGACGCACTGCTCCAGAGCAACGCATGCCCTCGCCGAATCGCTTAAATCCAAGGGAATACAGTTATGAATACCGATGATGTGAACTTCGCTTACAAAGTGCGCCATGCGTTGGACGAGCAACTGGACCAGTTGCCGGCATCGACGACCGAGCGCCTCGCTGCTGCGCGCAAGCAAGCCATGGCACGCAAGAAAGCGCATGCCCCGGTGCTGGTCGAGCAAAATATACTTGCCAGCAATACCGGCCGCATGGGTGCGTCCTTCTTGCAGCCATTTTCGTGGATAGGCCGCTTCGGCGTGGTACTGCCGTTGCTGGCGCTGGCTGCCGGCTTGATCGGCATTTATCAGTTCGAGCAGCAGCAGCACATCAGCGAACTGGCAGAACTCGATGTGGCCGTGTTGTCCGATGAGTTGCCGCTGTCGGCTTATCTCGATCACGGCTTCAATGCCTACCTGACCCAATCCGGGCAATAGGCATGGCATCCCGTATGGTATCCATCAACAGCCGCAATGGCTTGATCGCGCTGGCCCTGCTGGCATCTTCTGGTGCGGCGTGGACCGTTGATCCGGCACCCGCCACCAGCGCAGCAGTCAAGACCGACTCCAAATCAACAGCCAAACCAGGCTGGACCAGTTTGAGCCCGGCCCAGCGGCAGGCCTTGGCACCGCTGGCGCTCGAGTGGGATCAACTGGAACTGTTTCGCAAGCAAAAATGGCTGGAAATCGCCAACCGTTTTCCATCGATGAAACCGGAAGAGCAGCAGCGCATGCAGGAACGGATGCGAGACTGGACCAGATTGACGCCGGAGCAACGCCGCGTCGTGCGCGAAAACTATGCGCGCAGCACCAGGATCGATCCGGGTCAGAAATCGGCGCAATGGGAGCAATACCAGCAATTGCCGGAAGATCAGAAAAAGAAACTCGCTGCCGATGCGCCAGCCAGAACGCGTGTGGCCAACCTGCCATCGGCGGCCCAGAGCAAAGCACCGCTGCTGCCGCCGATCAAGTCCGGCCTGGCAAGACCGCCAACGCCAGCAATTGCAACGCCCGTACCCGCTCCAACTCCTGCCACCGGGCCCGGCCAGGCGCCAGTGGTTGCGCCAGCATCGGGTTCGACTTCGACGCCTGACGCAGCCAACCTATCTCCATCCACAGTGAACAGCGCGCCATCCAATGCAAAATAGCAAGATCAGCAATACGAAAAATAGCGAGACAAACCGCAAGCCAGAGAGCCAGACCAACAGCTTGCCACAATCTTGCGCCACGCCTGGCATAGGGCGCCGCATGATCGCCATGCTGTACGAGGCATTCTTGTTGTTTGCGGTGGTTTTTCTCGCCGGCCTGATCTTCGATATCGTGACCCAGAGCCGCGATCCGCTGAGCTTGCGCCATGTCCGGCAATTTCTGCTGTTTCTGGTGATGGCGGCTTATTTCATCCACGCGTGGAGCCGCGAAGGACAGACGCTGGCGATGAAAACCTGGCGCATCAAGCTGGTCCAGCCAGGCACGGCGCGGGTGTCGCCGCGCATTGCGGCTGCACGCTACCTGCTGGCATGGATGTGGTTCCTGCCCGCATTGCTGGTCAACTACGGCTTGAATCTGAAGACTTGGCCCGAGATGGGCGTGATGGCAGCCGGTGTCGCGCTGTGGGCCGCGACGGCGCTGCTCGACAAGGACCGCCAATTCCTGCACGACAAGCTGCTCGGCACCCGCTTGATCGAACTGCCGAAGAAGCAGCCTGTAGTCAAATAGCGGGCCGCGACGGCGCTGCTCGACAAGGACCGCCACTGCTGCACGACAAGTTGCTCGGCACCCGCTTGATCGAACTAGCGAAGAATCAGCCAGCAGTCAAGTAGCGGGCAGCGACGGC
>CANFGA010000435.1 GCA_947446335.1 Oxalobacteraceae bacterium
CCGGTATTGACTGAAATATTGTACGTGCCGAACGCGAACGATGCAGAGATCGAAGTCGAGGCACAGCCGCTGGCCGATGGCCACGCTGCGGCCCCGGCGAGCGCAGCGGGCCCGCAGGCATCAGGCGATCAAGCCTGGAGCCGGCTCGAGCAACAGCTATCAACGCGCATCCTGAGCCAACTCCAGCAACAAATGCCGATCGTGCTCGAACAGCGGATCAACGAGATGCTGCAAAGCCTGGGCCAGACCATCTGCGCCGATTTGCAGGCGAATGTGCAACGCATCGTCGCGCAAGAATTGGGGCAGATGAAGGGGCAGATGAAGGAGCAGATGAAGACAGAGATGAAAAAGCCATGAGCAAGCCATGGCGGCACTGCTCGGTGCAGCGGCAAACGAAAAAAAGCGCGCTGAAGCTCCAGCGCGCTTTTTTACAGCAAATTCTTGAATTACTTTTGCGCCAGCACCCACTTCACCAGCGTATGCGCTTCAGCTTCGCTCACTTGCGGATTGGCTGGCATCGGCACGGCACCCCAGGCGCCGGAGCCGCCCTTCAATACTTTTTGCACCAGCTTCGCTTCAGCGTCGCTTTGACCGGCATACTTCGCGGCCACATCCTTGTAAGCCGGGCCAACGAGTTTGTTGGCGACAGCGTGACAAGCCATGCAGTTTTTTGCTTTTGCCAGATCGGCATTGGCCATCGCACTTTGCGTGGCAAATCCGGACATGAGCAACATACCAACCAAGATCGAACGTTTCATCGTATTCTCCAAAGTGTCAACTTGCCGCATTCTACCGTGTTTTCTCTATGTGGCACACGGGCGCTGCCGCAGTATCGTATCCAATTGTAACGACGCAGTCGAGCTGAAAGCTGATGCGCGCAACGACCGTGCAACAGCCGTGCAACAACCGCACAAGCCGCCATCGGTTTTGTGCAAGATAGACATTACAGGAGTTGAGCATGCCACTCATCGTGTTGATCGTCGCGCTGTGCATCTTGCGCTATCTGGAAATCTGGTTTTTTGCCGCTCTGTCGTGGTGGTGGATCATCGGCCTGATGCTGTGCGCAGTGATCTGGTTCGAATTCATCGAAAAGCTGCTCGGCCTCGACCAGCGCAAGGCACACGACGAGGATGAAAAGCGGCGCCAACGGCGCGTGAAACAATCATTCAAGAGACCCAAGTAAGCAGCCAGCAGGAAGTCACGCATTGTGCCACTGGCCGTTGACACGATCAGTCGGTGACGGCGCCCTTGCTCGCGCTCGAAGTCAACGCAGAAAACTTGGCCAGCACGCCGCGCGTGTAGCGTGGCTTGGGTGGCACCCAGTTGGCGCGGCGGCGCGCGATCTCTTGATCCGACACGTTCAGCTGCAACAACAACTGATGGGCATCGATGGTGACCGAGTCGCCCTCTTCCACCAGCGCAATGGTGCCGCCGATGAAGGCTTCGGGCGCCACATGGCCCACCACCATGCCCCAGGTTCCGCCTGAAAAACGCCCGTCGGTGATCAAGCCGACCGATTCGCCCAAGCCCTTGCCGATCAGCGCTGCGGTCGGCGCCAGCATTTCCGGCATCCCGGGTCCACCTTTGGGCCCCAGATAGCGCATCACCAGCACATCGCCAGCCTTGATCTGGTCGGCCAGAATCGCATCCATCGCGGCATATTCATCGTTGAAGACGCGCGCCGGGCCGGTGATCACCGGGTTTTTCAAGCCGGTGATCTTGGCCACGCAACCTTCGGGTGATAAATTGCCTTTCAGAATGGCCAGATGGCCCTGCTGGTAGAGCGCCCGGTCCAGCGTGCGGATCACGTCCGGCCCGGCGTGCGGCCTTGATGGCACCGCTGCCAGTTCCTGCGCCAGCGTGCGCCCGGTGATCGTCATGCAATCGCCATGCATCAAGCCAGCATCGAGCAACAGCTTCATCACTTGCGGAATGCCGCCGGCCTGGTGCAGATCGGTCGCCACGAACTGGCCGGACGGCTTCAGATTGCAAATGACCGGCGTCCTTTGGCGCACGCGCTCGAAATCGTCGATGCTCCATTCGACTTCGGCCGCATGCGCGATCGCCAGATAATGCAGCACCGCATTGGTCGAACCGCCGGTCGCCATGATCAAGGTGACCGCATTTTCTATCGATTTGCGCGTGATGATGTCGCGCGGCTTCAAGTCGCGCTTGACCGCTTCCACCAGCACCCGGGCCGACTCGGCTGCGGAGCCGACTTTTTCATCGTCGGGATTGGCCATCGTCGACGAATACATCAGCGCCATCCCGAGCGCTTCGAACGACGACGACATCGTGTTCGCCGTGTACATGCCGCCGCAGGAACCCGACGATGGGCACGCATTGCGCTCGATGCCATCGAAATCCTCTTTCGACATGCGTCCGGCGGAAAATTCGCCGACAGCCTCGAAAGCCGAGACGATGGTCAGGTCCTTGCCCTTCCAGTTGCCCGGCTTGATCGTGCCGCCGTAGATGTAAATGCCCGGCACATTGCTGCGCGCCAGCGCGATCATGCCGCCCGGCATGTTCTTGTCGCAGCCGCCGATCACGGCAACGCCGTCCATCCATTGACCGTTGACGGCCGTTTCGATGCAGTCGGCGATCACTTCGCGCGAGATCAACGAATATTTCATTCCTTCTGTGCCCATCGACATGCCGTCCGAGATCGTCGGCGTGCCGAACACTTGCGGGTTGCTGCCGGCGCCCTTGAGCGTCGCGATGACGATGTCGGCCAGTTTTTGCAAACCCGAATTGCACGGCGTGATCGTCGAATGGCCGTTCGCCACGCCGATCATCGGCTTCGCGAAGTCGTCCGTTTCATAACCGAGCGCGTAATACATGGCCCGGTTGGGACTGCGGGCGACGCCCTCGGTGATGTTTTTCGAACGGCGGTTGTAGCGCGGTTGATCGGCCATGGGGAACTCCTTTGAGATAGAGCAATAGATTGCGCTGCGTGCGCCGCCGTGTCAAATAGTTGATACACGCGTCAGTGAGTCGAATAAAATATCAATCAATTGAATTTGAATGGAAATGAATATCAATGAACCTTGAATTGCGCCAGCTGCGTTACTTTCTGGCGGTAGCCCAGGAACTGCATTTCGGCAAAGCCGCGCTGCGCCTGCACATGACGCAACCGCCGCTGTCGCAAACCATCATGGCGCTAGAACAATTGCTGGGCACGCCGCTGTTCGTGCGCAGCCGGCGCGGCGTCAGCCTGACCCCGGCGGGCTGCGCGCTGCTGCCCGAAGCGCGCCGCATCCTGCAGCAGACGCAGCAATTGCCTGAACTGGTGCTGCGCGCCGCCAATGGCGAAGTCGGTCAACTGGCACTGGCCTTTGTTTCATCGGCCGACTATAGCGTGCTGCCGCCGCTGCTGCGCGCTTACCGCAGCGCCTATCCGGCGGTGAAGATCCGCCTGCAGGAAGCGACCTCGGATTTGCAACTGGCCGACTTGCTGGCCGGACGCATCGATGCCGGCCTGTTGATCCCGCCCTTGCCAGGCAATACCGAGCTTGAACTCGACTATCTGGCGCTGCTGTCGGAGCCATTGATCCTGGCGGCACC
>CANFGA010000436.1 GCA_947446335.1 Oxalobacteraceae bacterium
AGCGTCAGGCTCGCTGCCCCCGGGCCGTAGAATTCCAGATACGACGACACGACTTTTTGCTTGCGCAGAAATTCGGTCAGCGCCAGCACGGTATCGGTGGCGGTGATGCCAGGCTGAGGTTTGCCCAACAGCTCGACGCCGATGATGTCGGGCAGGCGCATCCACGAGGCGCGGCCCAGCATCACGCTTTCCGCTTCCAGGCCACCGACGCCGATGGCGATCACGCCCAGCGCGTCGACCATCGGGGTGTGGCTGTCGGTGCCGACCAGTGTATCGGGGAAGGCGACGCCGTCCAGAACCTGAACCACCGGGCTCATTCGCTCCAGATTGATCTGATGCAAGATGCCATTACCCGGTGGAATTACGTCGACGTTCTTGAACGCCTTCTTGGTCCAGTCGATGAAATGGAAACGGTCTTCATTGCGCCGGTCTTCGATTGCGCGGTTCTTCTCAAAAGCGTCCGGATCGAAGCCACCAGCCTCGACGGCCAGCGAATGGTCGACCACGAGCTGGGTCGGCACCACGGGGTTGACCAGTGACGGGTCGCCGCCTTGTTCGGCGATCGCATCGCGCAAACCAGCCAGGTCAACCAGCGCGGTCTGGCCCAGGATGTCGTGGCAAACCACGCGTGCCGGGAACCACGGGAAGTCCAGGTCTTGCTTGCGCTCGATGAATTGCTTGAGCGAATCGGTCAGCGTGGCCGGGTCGCAGCGGCGTACCAGGTTTTCAGCCAGCACGCGCGAGGTGTACGGCAACTTGTCGAAGGCGCCGGCTTCGATCGCATCGACGGCGGCGCGCGTGTCAAAAAAGTCGAGCGCGGTGCCAGGCAGGGCCTTGCGGTAATTGGTATTCATGGTGCTCATTTGCGATCCTTGATCGGGACAAATTTCAAATCGTCGGGGCCGACGTAATTGGCGCTCGGGCGGATGATCTTGTTGTCGATGCGTTGCTCGATGATGTGCGCGGCCCAGCCGGAGGTGCGTGCGATGACGAACAGCGGCGTAAACATCGCCGTCGGCACGCCCATCACGTGATACGACACGGCCGAGAACCAGTCCAGGTTCGGGAACATCTTTTTCACTTCCCACATCACCGTTTCCAGGCGCTCGGCGATGTCGAACATCGCGGTCGAACCGGCTTCCAGAGACAGCTTGTGCGCCACTTCCTTGATCACCTTGTTGCGCGGATCCGAGACCGTGTACACCGGATGACCGAAGCCGATGACCACTTCCTTGTTCTCGACGCGCGAGCGGATGTCCGCTTCGGCTTCGTCCGGATTGTCGTAGCGCTTCTGGATTTCGAAGGCGGCTTCATTGGCGCCGCCGTGTTTCGGACCGCGCAGCGCGCCGATCGCACCGGTGATGGCCGAATGGATGTCCGAACCCGTGCCGGCGATGACGCGCCCGGTGAAGGTGGAGGCGTTGAATTCGTGTTCCGCGTACAGGATCAGCGAGGTATGCATCGCCTTTTCCCAGGCTGCCGAAGGTTTCACACCGTGCAACAGATGCAGGAAATGGCCGCCGATCGAATCGTCGTCGGTCTCGACTTCGATGCGCTTGCCATTGGTGCTGAAGTGATACCAGTACAGCAGCATCGAACCGAACGACGCCATCAACCGGTCGGCGATGTCGCGTGCACCTGGCGCGTTGTGATCATCCTTTTCCGGCAGCGCGCAGCCCAGCACCGAGACGCCGGTGCGCATCACGTCCATCGGATGCGAAGCCGCAGGCAGTGCTTCGAGCGCCGCCTTGACCGCTGCCGGCAAGCCGCGCAACGCTTTCAGCTTGGCCTTGTATGCCTTCAATTCGGCCGCGCCTGGCAATTTGCCGTGCACCAGCAGGTAGGCGACTTCTTCGAATTCGCAGGTTTCGGCGATATCGAGGATGTCATAGCCGCGGTAATGCAAGTCATTGCCGGTCTTGCCGACCGAACACAAGGCGGTATTGCCGGCGGTCACGCCAGAGAGTGCGACGGATTTTTTTGCTTTGAAAGCGGTGGGTGTCGATGTAGTCATTGTTGCGATCCTGACGAAAAAAACTGTTTCAGTGGTGTCGATGCGGGTGCCAGAGCGCTGCGGGTCTGTCACCAAGCGGCTGCATTATTTCTTTTGCGCAGCGAACAGGGCGTCCAGATGCTGTTCGAAATCGTGGTAATTGATCCGGTCGTACAGCTCCATCCGGGTTTGCATCGTGTCGACGACATTTTTTTGGGTGCCATCGCGCCGGATCGCCATGTAGACGTTCTCGGCTGCCTTGTTCATCGCGCGAAAGGCGGACAACGGATACAGCACCAGGCCGACATCGGCTGACTTCAATTGCTCGACGGTGAACAGCGGCGTGGCGCCGAATTCAGTGATGTTGGCCAGCACCGGCACCTTGACGGCGGCGGCGAATTGCTTGTACATCGCCAGTTCCGTGATCGCTTCCGGGAAGATCATGTCGGCGCCGGCTTCGACGCAAGCGATCGCGCGCTCAAGTGCCGATTCCAGACCCTCGACCGCGAGCGCATCGGTGCGCGCCATGATGACGAAGTTGTCGTCGGTGCGGGCGTCGACGGCAGCCTTGATCCGGTCGACCATTTCCTGCTTGGTCACGATTTCCTTGTTCGGACGGTGGCCGCAACGCTTGGCGCCGACCTGGTCTTCGATGTGGATCGCGGCTGCGCCGAACTTGATCATCGATTTCACGGTGCGCGCGACATTGAAGGCGCTCGAGCCGAAGCCGGTATCGACATCGACCAGCAGGGGCAGGTCGCAGACATCGGTGATGCGGCGCACGTCGGTGAGCACGTCATCGAGGTTCGAGATGCCCAAGTCGGGCAAGCCAAGCGAACCGGCTGCAACGCCGCCACCGGAGAGATAGATCGCCTTGAAGCCGGCGCGCTTGGCCAACAGCGCATGGTTGGCATTGATGGCGCCGATCACTTGCAGCGGTGACTCTTCTTGCATGGCTTTGCGGAAGGCGGCGCCTGCGGAATATTGACTCATGTCTTCTCCTGATGAATGGCAAACGGTGCAGAATTTCTGCGATGGGGCTTGGCATCTGTATTGCAATCGCCGTGCCAACTGCAGTCAGTCGGCCGACAACGTGGGTTGCAATTGAAATAGTTCATTTAAATCAATTGCTTGGAAATTATTTTGGCCAATGTTCAAGTTCTTGGATCGAACTGTATTGTTTCATTGATCGTTTCATTGAAAATTTTTTAAACAAAATTGAAACATTTGTGACGCATTTTTGAAACGTCATTGAAGTGCGATCATGTCATTTTATATTGCCAAAAAAATCATTAATCTCCAAGATTGTTAATTTTTAGAGAAGTAATTATACGAGCAAAGAAGATCTTTTTGTGTGAATTGGCGAGCGCTGGAGTACCGATAGTCAGCCCGATGGCCAGCGCTGGCAGGCGTAAAACCGGACATTTTTTGTCGACCTCATGGGGTTTCTGAAAATAACGATTTTTTTCGACAAATCCTATAGTAAAGTGATCACATGTTACCTGCCTACATCAGCCATCCTGACTGTCTCAAGCATGAAATGGGACCGTCGCACCCAGAGTCGCC
>CANFGA010000437.1 GCA_947446335.1 Oxalobacteraceae bacterium
CGGCATAGCTGGCGATGTCGAGCTGCTCGACATCGAGCGCGAGCGCGGTTTCCTGGCTGCTGGCAAATGGCTTGGAGCGGCCCTTGAGAACGAATGGCGCGCCGTTCACGGTCATCGCCAATCTCGGCTCCACGAACAGGTCGATGGCGCCGGCGAAATTGGACAGCTGCGGCACGCCGATGTTGAGTGCCGCAATCGCCACCTGCTTGCCGCTCACCGCATCGTCGAACAAGATGCTGCCATCGATGAGCTCGATGTTCGACACCGAAAAACGCGCTTCGCCCTCGCTTTTCGGTTGCGCCAGAATGCGCTCGACGATGTCGGCAAAGTTGTTGCCCCCGTTGCTGCTGCTGGTACGTACAAGATGCAGCTTCGGCCCGGACAAGGTGACTTGCTGCAGCACCGGCGCCAGCTTGAACAGTGAGGCGATCGACGCATCGACCAGCAGCGTTTGCGCGGAAAAAGCGACCGTCTTGCCATCGGCTTCATAGAGCGCGAAGCCCGATGCGGTCAGCGTCAGCGTCAGCGGATTGAAGCTGACGGCGGCCAGTGTGGCCTTGCGCCCGAGTTGCTGGGCGATCTGCTGCTGCGCCAGATGCCGGACCAGCGGCGGGACTGCGAGCCAACTGCCCCCGGCCAGCAGAGCGCATCCGAGAGCACCGAAACCGGTCCAGCGCACGATGCGCATTGACCAGCGAGGATGAGGGAATGTTGCCATGATGGTCGTCCTTGCGGGGTAGCGAATGAATGAGGATTTCAGCCCGCAAGCGGGCGCCGCAGTTTATCAGATGCGCCGCTTTGCGGCATGGCAGATGCGCCGCTTTGCAGCATGGCAGATGCGCCGCATGGCCCGGACGGGAAACGAGCATCGCGCATGGCCAGCCTGCGAGGATTCAATTATTTTGAATGATGTCGTCAAATCGCGCGCCGCATCGACGCGGCAACCGGGTCCATAATGAATCTATCGCCAAGGAGAACTCAGCATGATCACATTACGTCCATCAAAAGAACGCGGCCAGGCCGACCACGGCTGGCTCAAGAGCCAGCACTCGTTTTCATTCGCCGACTATCACGATCCGAAGCACATGGGCTGGGGCAACCTGCGCGTCATCAATGAAGACCGTGTCGCGGCCGGCGCCGGTTTCGGCAAGCATGGCCACCGCGACATGGAAATCATCAGCTACGTGCTCTCGGGAGAACTGGCGCACCAGGACAGCATGGGCAACATCAAGACGATTCCACCCGGCGACGTGCAACGGATGAGCGCAGGCTCGGGCGTCACGCACAGCGAGTTCAACCATGCCAAGGACCAGGTCACCCACTTCCTGCAGATCTGGATACAGCCGAACGTGACCGGCATCGCGCCCGGCTACGAGCAAAAGACGATACCAGCGAGCCAGAAGCGCGGCGCGCTGCGCCTGATCGCATCCAGCGATGGCGCGCAAGATTCGGTCACGCTGCACGCCGACGCGGCGCTGTACTCGGGCTTGTTCGACGGTGATGAAAGGGCGCAGATGGCGCTGGACCCGCGCCGCAAGGCCTACGTTCACCTGGTGCGCGGCGCGCTCGAGGTCAATGGCCAGGCTATCGACGCCGGCGACGCGCTGCTGCTCGACGGCGAAACCAGCATCACGCTGGCCAACGGACGAGACGCCGAAGTACTGGTGTTCGATCTGGCGCCTTGAGTGATTGCGCTGCGAACTGAAGACAGGTGAGTCGGGGTGGTTTCATGGCATCATTCAAAATGATTGAATTTGAATGATGCCATGACCACTGCACGCGATGTATTGACCCCTGCCGCCCTTGCGATGCTGCAAACGATCGCCGACACCGGCAGTTTTGCGGCGGCGGCGCGCGCGATCAACATGGTTCCCAGCGCCCTCACCTACCGCGTGCGGCAAATGGAAGATGCGCTCGATGTCTTGCTGTTCGACCGCAGTGCGCGCCAGGCCAGGCTGACCGATGCCGGCGCCGAATTGCTGCGCGAAGGCGCCATCTTGCTGGCAGAAATCGATGCGGTGGCCAATCGGGTGCAGCGCGTGGCGACCGGCTGGGAACCGCAATTCACGATTGCGATCGACAGCATCATCGATCGCGCCACCGTGATGGAACTGTGCCAAGTTTTTTTCAGCCTGAACCCGCCGACACGGTTGAAGCTGCGCGCCGAAACCCTGTCCGGCACGCTAGCAGCGTTGAGCTGCGGCCAGGCCGATCTGGCGCTGGGCGTCGTGATGGATGACAACACGAAGACCGGCTTGCAGCGCGAACCGCTGGGCACGGTCGACTTTGTCTTCGCGGTGGCGCCGCATCACCCGCTGGCGCGTCTGCCTGAACCCTTGTCCGACAGCGTGCTGCGCCAGCACCGGGCGGTCGCGATCGCCGATTCCATCCAGCATGGCGCGAGCGTCTCGATCGGCTTGCTGACCGGGCAGGATGTGTTCACGGTCGACAACATGACGACCAAGCTCGATGCCCAGTTGCGCGGCCTGGGCATCGGCTTCCTGCCGCTCTGCCTGGCGCAAGCGCATGTCGACAGCGGGCGCTTGATCATCAAGCAGGTGGAACGGACGCAGCAACAGATCCAGTCGAATTACGCCTGGCGCAGCCGGGGCAATAGTGAAAAATCCAATCAGGGACGCGCGCTGCAATGGTGGCTGGCACAACTGCGCAGCCCGGTGACTCGCGCGGCGCTGCTGGGGCGGCGCTGATCAGGCACGGGGCAAATGACAACACGCCCCACAAGATAATGCGAATAAGACTGATTCTCGTTTACTTTAATTATTGATTTCCCTATAATCGCCTCAATTAACGAGGAGATCATCTTGAAGCAACAAATCGCACGACAGCCCGGCAGCCTGCGCACCGGCGACGACGCCACCTTCGGCGCAATGACCACGATTGCGCTCGGCATTTCCAGCGCCTTGTTCTTGCCGCTGGCGGCATCAGCCCAGACAACGCCGGCGACCGAGGTCCAGACCCTGCCGGCCGTGGTGATTTACGGCAAGATCCTCGATCCCAATCCGAATGCCGAGGCCGGCGCGCCGTACAAGGCGAAGACCTCCGGCGATGCCCGCCATACCCGTCCCTTGGCCGAAACACCGCAAACCATCTCGGTCGTCACCAAGGCTGCGATCGATGATTCAGGCTTGACCGATCTGAAGCAAATCCTGGCCGCGCAACCTGGCATCACGCTGGGCACCGGCGAAAACGGCAATGCCTTTGGCGACCGATACATCATCCGTGGCCAGGAAGCGCGCAGCGATGTCTTCGTCGACGGCTTGCGCGACCCGGGCATGACGACACGCGAGAGTTTCGCGATCGAACAAATCGAAATTTCCAAGGGCCCCAATTCCAGCTTCGCCGGACGCGGCACCGCCGGCGGCGCCATCAACGCCATCACCAAGCAAGCCACGCTCGACAAGGACTTCACCAGCGTCTCGGTGGGCATCGGATCCGATGATCACAAGCGCGTCACGGCCGACGTGAACAAGGGTTTTGGCGAGAACTTTGCGCTGCGCGCCAATGTGCTGTACGGCGACGAAGGCGTGCCGGAC
>CANFGA010000438.1 GCA_947446335.1 Oxalobacteraceae bacterium
GAGAATTCGCCGATATGGTCGCCGACGAACAAGCGCCCGCTGGTCGACACGATCAGGTGCAACTCGTATTCGTCGTGGCAATGCCAGCGCACGCGGGCGTGGGGATAGCCATGCTCGAGATAATTGATGATGCCGTCATAGCTTTCGCGCTCCACTTCCGGCCGATAGCCCTGGAAACGGTGCGGTTGCTGGCTGCGCATCTGCGGCAATAGGTCCATCGATCATCCTTGGTTGAACTGGCGCTGCGCTGTTATGGTCGCTGTTACTGTTACGATTATGTCAGCTTATGCCACCTCATGCGCTCTGCCCTGACTATCCGCCTGTGGCACCATCGGCCTGCGCCGCGATCAAGCCATCGAGCAGCGCGGTATCGACGCAAAAGGCGCGTATCCCCTCGGCCAGCTTTTCGCTCGCCATCGCATCGTTGTTGAGCATCAGGCGAAAGTGTGGCTCGTCTTGCAACAGCGGCGGCGCGGGCTCGGCCAGTTCTGCCGCCAAGCCCAGTTTGCGCTCGATCGGCGCCGTGCTGGCCGCCAGTTCGGCCAGCAGGTTCGGGCTGATGGTGAGCAAGTCGCAACCGGCCAACTCCAGGATTTGCGACGTGTTGCGAAAGCTCGCCCCCATCACTTCGGTGCGCATGCCATGCTGGCGGTAGTACCGAACGATGGCGCGCACCGATTGCACGCCCGGATCATCGGCGCCCACACCGACGCTGGCGCCGGATTTCTTGTGCCAGTCGACAATGCGGCCGACGAAGGGCGAAATCAGGCTGGCGCCAGCTTCGGCGCAGGCTGCCGCTTGCGCCAAAGAGAACAGCAATGTCATGTTGCAAAAGATGCCCTCGCGCTGCAGCACGCGCGCCGCTGCAATCCCTTCCCAGGTCGCCGCGATCTTGATCAGCACCCGCTCGCGCGGCACCCCGGCCGCCTCGTACAACGCGATCAGGGCGCGGCCCTTGGCGATGCTCGCTTCGGTATCGAACGACAGGCGAGCATCGATCTCGGTCGAGACCCGGCCCGGCACCAGCTTCAGAATTTCCAGGCCGAACGCGACCAGCAGGCGATCGGCCATCCCATCGGCCCCTGTGCTGCGATGGTCGCGCACGACGCGATTGAGCAAGGGCCGGTATTCATCCTGTTGCACCGCTTTCAAGATCAGCGACGGATTGGTGGTGGCATCTTGCGGCGCGAACGCCTTGATGGCCTGAAAATCGCCGGTGTCGGCGACGACGGTGGTGTATTGCTTCAATTGTTCGAGCTGACTTGGCTGATCGAGCTGATTCATGGTTTTCCTTTTGGGTTGGTCAATTTCATGCACCGAAGCGGCCCTGCGCCTGCTGCCGGAATTGCTTGGGCGTCATGCCCTTCAATTCCAGGAAGCGCCGGTTGAAATTGGCGACATTGTTGAAGCCGGCGTCGTAACAGATATTGGTCACATAGCGCTCCGTTTCCATCAGAAGTTGACAGGCCCGGTTCACGCGCAAGCGGTTGACGAAATCGGTGAAGCTGTTGCCGGTTGCGCTGCGAAAAAAGCGCGAAAACATCCGCTCCGGCATGTCCAGTTGCTGCGCCAATTCCTTCATCGAAAACTGGCTGCTGTAGTTTTCGACGATGAAGCCAATCGCCGAACTCACGCGCGCCATCGAGGCATCGTCGTCCGACGATTGCATGGCCACCGTTGACAACAATTGATACTGGTTGCTGCGGGCCAGTTCATCGAGCAGCGTCAGAAATTCGATGAAGCGCGCCAGACCGCTGCCATCCCTGATCCGGATGAAACGCTGCATCGCCGCATCGCTGACACCAAAAAATTCGATCCCGTGCAGCGAACGTTGCAGCAGCGGCAGGATGGTTTTCACTTCCGGGATCGCGTCAAGCAGCACTGCCAACGGCGCATGAGCGAACTGGATCACCATGTCACGCAGCTTCACGCCTTGCTGTGGCGCATCCATCGATACCCAGTTGTGCGGCACGCGGGGCCCGGTCAAGACCAGATGGCCGGGCTCGAACTGGCCGATGTAATCGCCAACGAAGACCTTGCCGCTGCTCGCGACGATCAGGTGCAGCTCGTATTCTTCGTGATAATGCCAGCGCACCAGCGAACTGGGCACGCCATGTTCGAGATAGCGGATGAAGCCATAGCTGCCCTTGGGCTCGAAACCCTGGGTTGCATCGCGCTGGCCCTCGCGCTCGACTTCCAGCGCGTGCGGCACTTCCCTGGTGTGGATGAGCTTTGTCAAAACAGCGGTTTCAGGCAGCCGTAGAGCGCCTGGTAGCGCTCGAAACGCGGCAGCAATACCGCATGCCAATTTGCATCGGGTTCGATCACCGCATGCACCGGCGGAGCAAAACACACATCAAGGATGGCGCGCTGGGGATCAAAGGCCAGCATCGCCAGCCTGGCCGCGCCCAGCGCTGCGCCGACCTGGGCGCCATCGTGCAGCGCCAGCGGCAAGTCCAGCGCGCTGGCCAGCAACTGCGCCCAATAGCGGCTGCGGCTGCCCCCGCCAACCAGCGCCACCCCAGTCATCATAGTCATCGCATCCTGCGGACCGGCGGCGCCGGCAGCGCTCAGCGCCAGATAGCTGTCGCGCAAACCGAACGCCACCCCTTCCAGCACCGCATAAGCGAGCAGTGCCCGATCGGTGTCGTGGCGCAACCCGAACCAGACCCCGCTCGCATCGGGATCGTTGTGCGGCGTGCGCTCGCCCGACAGGTAGGGCAAGAACAGCGGCGCCTTGGTTCGCGCAGCAACGCCCAGCGCCTCGACTTCGCGCAGCAGCGCCGCCTCGTCGTCGGCATGGGTCAATTGCGTCACCCAGCGCAAACAACTGGCGGCCGACAGCATCACCCCCATCTGGTGCCAGCGGCCCGGCAGCGCGTGGCAAAAAGTGTGCAAACCCTGCTGCGCAGCAGGCCGGTACGCATCGTTGGCAGCAAAAAAAACGCCCGAGGTGCCCAGCGAAATGAAGCCATCGCCCTGCGCCACCACGCCCATGCCGATCGCGCTGGCGGCATTGTCGCCGGCGCCACCGGCCACCACCACGGCATGCTCTATCCCCCACGCTTGCGCCAGTTCCGGCTTCAAGAAGCCGCCGGGCGCCGCGCCTTCGACCAGACGCGGCATCTGCGCGCGCTGCAAGCCGCACGCGTCCAGCATCACATCCGACCAGTCGCGCTGCTGCACATCGAGCCACAAGGTGCCCGACGCGTCCGACATGTCGGTGATGAATTCGCCAGTCAGCAGATAACGCAGGTAATCCTTGGGCAACAGCACCATGGCGATGCGGCCAAACAGTTCCGGCTCGTGCCGAGCGACCCAGAGCAGCTTGGGCGCGGTGAAGCCTGGCATCGCCAGGTTGCCGGTGATGGCGCGCGATTGCGGCACGCGCTGCTCCAGTTCGACGCATTCGACGCTGGAGCGTACGTCGTTCCACAAGATCGCCGGGCGCAGCACTTTGCCCGCAGCATCGAGCAGCACCGCGCCGTGCATCTGGCCCGACAAGCCGATCGCGCGCAGCGCCGACAGTTCGACCGGATGGCTGCGCAGCAAA
>CANFGA010000439.1 GCA_947446335.1 Oxalobacteraceae bacterium
TTGCATCGCCGCCTGCAATTCAGACTCGAGCGTGGCCTTGTATTCGTAACCGGGCTCGCGCAGACGCGCCGACAGGTCGACGAAGCCGGGTGCCACGATCAGGCCGGCAGCATCCAATGTGCGCGCAGCGACAAAGCCGGGCGGCACCTGACCCGGCGCCAGCACCGCCAGCACGCGCCCATCATCGATGAACAAGTCTTGCAGGGCGTCGATGCCATTGGCCGGATCGATCAAATGGCCGTTCTTGATATGTAGTTTCATCCCTGGGTTCCCGCCAAAATGCTCATCACTGCCATCCGCACCGCGATGCCGAATGTCACTTGCGGCAAGATTACCGCTTGCGGGCCGTCCGCCACCGCCGAGTCGATTTCGACGCCGCGGTTCATCGGTCCCGGATGCATGACGATCGCGTCCGGCTTGGCCAGCGCCAGGCGCTCGGGCGTCAAACCATAGCTCTTGAAAAATTCCTGAGCCGATGGCAACAAGGCGCCGCTCATCCGTTCGTTTTGCAGGCGCAGCATGATGATCACGTCGACGCCCTTCAAGCCTTCGTTGATGTCGGTGAATACCCGCACCCCCATCTGCTCGAGACCGCTGGGGAGCAGCGTGTGCGGGCCGATCGCGCGCACTTCGGGCACGCCCAGCGTGGTCAAGCCGTGGATGTCGGAGCGCGCCACGCGGCTGTGCAAGATGTCGCCGACGATGGCCACCGTCAGATTCGTGAAATCCTTCTTGTAATGGCGGATCGTGTACATGTCGAGCAAGCCCTGGGTCGGGTGCGCATGGCGCCCGTCGCCAGCGTTGACCACGTGCACATGCGACTGCTTGGTGTCGATCAAATGCTTGGCGATCAGATACGGCGCGCCCGATTGCGCGTGGCGCACCACGAACATGTCCGCGTGCATCGCCGCCAGGTTGTCGATGGTGTCAAGCAAGGACTCGCCCTTGCTGGCCGACGATGCATTGATGTTCAAGTTGATGACATCGGCCGACAAGCGCTTGGAAGCGATTTCGAAGGTGGTGCGGGTGCGCGTCGAGTTTTCAAAAAACAGGTTGAAGACGCTCTTGCCGCGCATCAAGGGCACATTCTTGACTTCGCGGTCGGACACGCCGACGAACGACGAAGCCGTGTCCAGGATATGATTGACGATCGACTTGGGCAAGCCATCGATGGTCAGCAAGTGCTGCAGTTCGCCGTGTTTGTTCAGTTGCGGATTAAGCATCGTGGTCATCTATCGTTAGCGTGAATTGTCCATCGTCGGCGCGCCGCAGCACCAGGGCTTGCGATGCGGGCAGCGTCACGTTGGCGGCGACAAAATCGGCGGCGATCGGCAACTCGCGCCCGCCCCGGTCGACCAGCGCCGCCAGCAAGATCTTGGCCGGACGTCCATAGTCAAATAGCTCATTGATCGCCGCGCGCGTGGTGCGCCCGGTGTAGAGCACATCGTCGACCAGCAACACCGTGGCGCCGTCGACGGAAAAATTGATCTGGCTCGACTTGATATCGGTACGCAAGCCTTTTTCTGCGAAATCATCGCGATAAAAGGAGACGTCGATCGCGCCCAGGCGTTTGGTCAACTGCAAGTCGCGCGCGAGGCGCTCGGCCAGCCAGGCGCCGCCGGAATGAATGCCGACGATGGCGACGTCGGTCTGATCGGCCAACCCGCCAGCGACTTGCTGCAGCAAGACCCGATACAGCGCCTCGGCATCATGTTGCGGGGCATCAGAAGCAAGAAAATCAGCTGGGGGAGAAAGATCAACGGAGGGGGAAAGATCGTTTTTATTGGGCATGGTCATCGAAATATTGTTGCAAAATGATGGAGGCGGCCAGCGCATCGATGACTTCGAAGCGCTTGGCCTTGATGACGGCCGACGAATAGCGCTCGTCGACCAGAATCACCGGCAAGTTGCAGCGCCCGGTCAATTGATTGGCGAAGCGCCGGCAGCGCAGCGTCATCTCGTGTTCGGCGCCGTCCGGATGAAAAGGCAGGCCAACGATCAGCCGCGCCGGATGCCAGGCGGCGATCAAGGCCCCGATTTCGGCGAACTTGATGTCGTTGGCGGTGGCCGTAATGACGATCAACGGTTGGGCTTGACGCACCAGCGTATTGCCGACCGCGACACCGATGCGCTTCAAGCCGAAATCGAAGCCCAGCACGGTGTCGATCGCCGCCATGCCGGCACTCTCTTCAAGCATGGCCAGCCTCGGAGGCCAGCATCAAGGGATCGATGCCCAGCAGTTTCATCGCGGCAAGGTAGCGCTGCTCGACCGGCAAGTCGAACACGATGGACGGATCGGCGGCGACGGTGAGCCAGCCATTGCGGCCGATTTCTTCTTCCAGTTGGCCAGGGCTCCAGCCAGCATAGCCGATGCTGACCAGCATGCGCTGCGGTCCGGTGCCGCTCGCGACCGCCTGCAGCACATCGATCGAGGTCGTGAAAGCGATCTCGTCAGTGACCTTCAGCGAAGATGAATACGGCGTGCCGGGCGTATGCAAGACGAAACCACGGTCATCTTGCACCGGGCCGCCGAACATGATCGGTTCATTGGCGGCTTGCATGTCGAGCCCGGCAGAGAGTGTCAAGTCGATCCGTTCGAACAGCACCTGCAGCGTCATGTCGGTGGGTTTGTTGATCACCACGCCGAGCACGCCATTGTCGTTGTGCTCGCAGACGTAGACCACGGTGCCACCGAAGATCGGATCTTGCATCGATGGCATTGCGATCAAAAAATGATCCGCGAGATTGAAATCGAGTCCGCCGACCGGGGCCGGCAGTCGGGCGCCCCCGGGTTGGGAGCTGGACTTGGACCCGGACGCAGTCTCGAGTGGTTTGTTGTTCTTCATGCGCTATGCTCTCCGCTGTGCTGTTTTTACTGGCTGGCCGCTGCCTGGTCGCCTGACCGGCACCTTTTTTGTCTTTTTTACCGATGTCATTGCCGCCATCGGGTGCATTGCGGCGAACCTGACTACAGTTTACTATGAATCGGCGGCCGAGCGATATCTGCCGCACGGCGAACAACGCTGCCACTCAACTACCGACATCGAAACAAGTCCTTGCCTTGACCCTGAACACATGACATTCAACAAATCCCTGCTTTGGCTGCGCCGCGACTTGCGCACTTTCGACCACGCCGCTTTGCATCATGCGCTCTTGCGCAGCCGCTCGGTCTACTGCGTCTTCATTTACGATGAAGACATACTGGCGCACTTGCCGCGCGTTGACCGCCGCGTCGAATTCATCCACGCCTGCATCGCGGAACTGGCGCAGGAACTGGCACAGTTGGGCGGTCAATTGATCGTGCGCCACGCACATTCGGTCGCGGCGATCGTGCAACTGGCCGACGAACTCGGCGTCGATGCCGTCTTCGCCAACCACGATTACGAACCACAAGCGATCGCGCGCGATGAAGCCGTGGCCGAGGCGCTGCGCGCAAGCGGGCGGCAATGGCTGAGCTTCAAGGATCAGGTGATCTTTGAAAAAGACGAAGTCTTGACCTTGTCGGACAAGCCTTTTTCCGTGTTCACGCCCTACAAGAACGCGTGGCTGAAA
>CANFGA010000440.1 GCA_947446335.1 Oxalobacteraceae bacterium
CTTGAAGTTGTCCAGGTCGAGGAACAGCAGCGCGCCATGGCAATGGTTGCGCTTGCTGTTGGCCATCGCTTGCGCCAGACGGTCATCGAGCAAGCGCCGGTTCGGCAGCCTGGTCAGCGTATCGTGGAACGCGAGTTGCCGTACCTGGTCTTCCAAGCGCTTGCGCACCGTGATGTCGACGCCGATCACGGCCACCAGCATGCCGTCTTCGAGCGCAATGGGCATCGCGCTGAACATCACGTTGACCGGCGCGCCACCCGGATTCGGATGGCTGGCCTCGAAGTTGCCCGAGTGGCCAGCATAGGCCCGCTTCAGCACCTCGATCAATTTGCTGCGGTCTTGTTGATCGAACCACCACGGCGTGTCGGGAAAATGGCGGCCGATGACTTGCTCGCGCGTCACGCCAGCCAATTGCAGCGCGGCATTGTTCACTTCGATCAGATGGCCATGGCAATCGAGGATACCGGCGATGAAAATCGATTGATCGAACAGCCCGCGAAAGATCGCTTCTGCGCGCTTGTGTTCGGTGTTGTCGGTGGCGAAACCGTGCCACAGCACTGCGCCCTCGCGCTCGCGCTGGGGCAACGCATTGGCGAGCAGCCAGCGCACCGTGCCATCGTCGAACTTGATGCGAAATCCATGGCGCCAGACTGTGAGCGTGCGGGCCGACATGCGCAAGCTGGCGACGACGCCAGCGATATCGTCAGGATGAATCACGGCCAGCAGCGCCGATGCATCGAGGCGCACCTGCTCGGGGCTGAGCCTGAAAATGTCGTGCATGGCATCGCTGGCGAAAGGAAAACACGAACTGCCATCGGCGCGCAGCAGATATTGATAGACCACCCCTGGTACCCGGCTGGCAATCTTCATCAGCCGCTCGAGCGCTTCTGCGCGCTCGTTTTCGAGGCGCTTGCGCTCGGTGATATCCTGATAAATGCCCAGCAATCCTATTATTTCGTGGCGTTGATTTCGCAGCGGCACCTTCGATGTGTACAGCCAGATCGTGTGTCCGTCCGGCGTGCTCTGTTGTTCTTCGTACGACAGCCTCGAGGTGCCGGCTGCGATCACGGCCCAGTCGTCGGCGCGATAACTCTCCGCCTGCGCTGACCATCCCATCTGATAATCATCCTTGCCGATCAATTGGTCCGGATGCGTCATGCCGGCATCGGCTGCGAAGGCGGCATTGCAGCCCAGATAGCACAAATTTTTGTCCTTCCAGAACACCCGTACCGGTGCGGTATCGATGATGGTATTGAGCAATGCCATGGAAGCGGCGATCGCAGCTTGCCCCTGCTTGCGCTCTGTTTGCCAGCGCTTGAGACAATAGCCGGCGATGATCAAAAATAGCGTCACCAGCGCCATGATGTACTTCAGGAAGTCGCGCCAGTTCACTTCCTTGACTTCGTAGACGCCAAACCAGTGCTCGTGCAGCGTGTCGTAGAGTCCGTCCGATTTGGTCAAGGCCAACCCTTCGTTGAGCGCATAGAGCAACTCGGGTTGACCCTTGTGGGTGGCGAAGGAAAATTTTTGTTGAAAGCCGATCCTGGGCTTGAGCGCAACAAGGTTGCCCAGCTCTTGTGCCTGCATGGTTTGCATGCCGGCCAACTTGTTGAGCAGCATCGCATCGTGCTGGCCCGACGCCAGCAAGCGCATCCCTTCGGCGGCATTGGTCACCAGCGTCAACTGTTGGCCCCAGCCCATCGAAATGGCATAATCGTGTGCCAGGTCGCGGTTCAGCACGATCAGCGATTTGCCGGTCAAATCGCGCTCGGAGCCGATGGCGTTTTTGCCTTTGCGCACGAAGATGGCGCCGTGCACGACGACATGGGGGACGGTAAAGTCGACGTACTGAAGGCGCTCGTCGGACTGTGCAAGGTTGATTAGTACATCGATCTTGCCCTCCTTGAATTCCTGCAAAAGCTGATGAAAGGGCCGCACCACGATCCTGTAATTCAAGCCGCTCTCGGCCGCTACCGCTCGCCACAGCTCGACGCTGAAGCCGCCAGCGGTGGCGTCCGTCATGCCGGTTGCGAAAGGGGGATATTCCTGCTCGCTGCCGACAACGAGTTGCTCGCTTTTGAGATGCGGGTCTTTGGCTTGTGCCGGCAAGCATGCCAGCGAGATCGATACGAGCAGCAGCGCAATGATCAACGATGAACCGTGCCAGCTCCGAGCAATCGATGCCAGAATTTTTGCGCGTGCGCCATGGGGCCGGGTTGGTGCATGCTTTTTCATGAAAAATACTAAAAAAATAATAATTATTTCTTTATTATAATTAAAAATAGCGAGAAGTAACTTTATTATTATCAGTCAATTTAAAATAAATTGTAAAATAAAAGATTATGTTAGTGACCGTAAACTTTTTAAAAGTAACTTCATTCATGCCTGATTTAATAACATGGACGTACCCGATTGCGGGTCGGGGCAAGCTGCGCGCCGTTGGCCGCATTTTGGGGGGCGCCGCGCTCGCCTGCGTGCTCGTGGGCCCGATGCGCGTTGTTGCAGCGCCGCTGCTGCGCTGCCAGATCGATCAAGGCGGCACGACCCGGATGCTGGAATTTGCACCGGTGACCGAGCCCTATCTTGTGAAGGCGCTCGACATCAATGGCCGGTTTCGCTTCAAGGCCGTGGTGATCGGCGACGCGCAGCATGTCGATTACATCAAGCTGTACAGCTACAGCCAGACCAGGCGCCAGCCAGTCTTGTTGCACGTGGCCAAATACATGGCGCCGGTGGCGTTGCGGCAGGCGCCGTTTGATGCGCTGACCGGGTACCAGTATTTGTATTCGCCGCAACTGGAGCGCGAAATGCAGTATGGCTGTGCACTGATCGAGGTGGGCCCATGAAACACGCCGTGAATCACGTCAACACATGGCTGCGCGCAGCATGTCTGGTTTGCATGGTGCACGCAGGGATGGCAACTGCCGCCGAGCCGTCGGTAGCAATCGCTTTCGTCGGCGACATCATGCTCGCTGAAACGCCGGGCAAGGTGATCAAGAGCGGGCGCGATCCGTTCGCGCCGTTTGCGGCAATACTGGGGCGTGCCGATATTCGCGTCGGCAATCTCGAGTGCGTGGTGGCCACCAAGGGCACGCCTGAACCGGACAAACCGTACACGTTTCGCGCACACCCGCGCACCTTGCCTTTGCTCGCGCGCCATTTCGATGCGCTGGCGCTGGCAAACAACCATTCCGGCGATTACGGACCGGTCGCGTTCGGTGAAATGCTGGACTTGCTGGACCGGCGCAAGATCGCCTATTTTGGCGGCGGACGCAATCTGGCGGCGGCCCACCAGCCGCTGCTGATCGAGCGCAAGGGTTTGCGCATCGCGCTGCTCTCCTACAATGAATTCTTTCCGCGCAGTTTCGAGGCCGATGCCGACAAGCCAGGCATCGCGTGGAGCGAGGATGAGCAAGTGCGCTTCGATATCATCGCTGCGCGCACGGTGCACGGCGCCGATCTGGTGATCCCCGTCATGCACTGGGGCTGGGAGCAGGAGGGCACAGCCGGCCAACGCCAGCGCCAACTGGCGCGCCTGATGATCGA
>CANFGA010000441.1 GCA_947446335.1 Oxalobacteraceae bacterium
CTTGCCTTCGATCAAGACCTGCGCCAGATCCATGTCCGGCAACAAATTGATGGTGATCGGGGTGCCGGGCAGCCAGAAACTGGAAATTTGCAAGATCGCCGGACCCGACAAGCCGCGATGGGTGAACAGCAAATCCTCGCGAAAGCGCGCACCGGTTGCGCCCTTCCCCTTCAGCGAACCGGTCGTCACATCGACCTCCAAAGCGATGCCGGCCAGCGGCACGAATGGCGCCCAGGCCGCGGCATCGAACGTGAGTGGCACCAGCGCCGGGCGCGGCTCCACCATCTTCAAGCCGAACTGCCTGGCGATGCGGTAAGCGAAATCGGTGGCACCGATCTTCGGGATCGACAAGCCGCCGCTGGCGATGACGACACTGGCTGCACTGACTTCACCGCCATCGGTCTGCAGCAGGAAGCCGCCATCATCGAGCCGAGTGATGTCGCCGACCTTGCACGGCATGCGCCAGTGCACGCCACCTTGCGCACACTCATCCTTGAGCATCGCGATGATCTGCTCGGCCGATTCGTCGCAAAACAGCTGGCCCTTGTGCTTCTCGTGGTAACCGATCCGATGGCGCTTGATCAGCGCCACGAAGTCTTGCGGGGTGTAGCGCGACAACGCGCTTTTGCAAAAGTGCGGATTTTCTGAAAGAAAATGCTGCGGGCCGGCGTGCAAATTCGTGAAATTGCAGCGTCCTCCGCCAGAGATGCGGATTTTTTCAGCCAGTTTGGCCGCATGGTCGAGCAACACCACGCGTTTGCCGCGCCGGGCGGCAACCGCAGCGCACATCATGCCGGCCGCGCCGGCGCCTATCACTGCTACATCGAACTGCATTGCCATCCCGACTCCAACCTGCAAAAACCGCATTGTAAGCTGTGGCGCCAAGGCCAGGCAACCTGCTCAGCCGGCGCTGGCGCAATGCTCGATGACCTCGATGACTTCTGCGGCGCCAGGCAGCACCGCGCAGCGCACCACGTCGCCGACCACGATGATCGCAGGGCTGCCGATGCTTGACGCCGCCAGGTCGTCGGCCAGGCAAGCCAGCGTCGTGATCAACTGCTGCTGGGCCGCGCCGGTGGCGGACCCGATCACCGCGACCGGGGTCGAAGCGCTCTTGCCGCCGGCCAGCAACGCGCTGGCGATCTCGCGGCAGCGCGCCACGCCCATGTAGATGACCAAGGTCAAATTGGTTTGGCCCAGCGTGGCCCAGTCGGGCTTGCCGGAACCGGTGACGGCATCGGTGCTTTTGTCAGCACGCTCGTGTCCTGTGACAAAAATGGCGCCCGCGCTCCAGTCTCTGTGTGTCAAAGGGATGCCGATAGCCGCTGGCGCAGCCAAGCCACTGCTGATGCCATTGACCACGTCGACGGCAATGCCGGCGGCGCGCAGATGGGCACATTCTTCACCGCCGCGACCAAAGATGAAGGGATCGCCCCCTTTCAGACGCACCACGCAATGCCCGGCCTGGGCCTCGGCGATCATCAGGCGCTCGATGAATTCCTGCGAAGTGGAGAGGCAGCCGCCGCGCTTGCCGACATGGACGATGCGCGCCGCCTCGGGCGCATGCGCCAGGATTGCCGGATTGACCAGATCGTCGACCAGGATCACGTCGGCCGCGCCGATCACGCGCACCGCCTTCAGCGTCAACAACTCCGGATCGCCCGGACCTGCGCCGACCAAAAAGACCTTCCCGGGCTGCTTGCTCGGCTGCTTGCTCGACTGATTATTTGGCTGCTTGCTTGGCTCATTACCCGGCTGATTCAGTGTGCTCATCGTGATTCCCGCTTGCCTTTAATGCCTTAGCTACAAGCAAACATTGTGCCACTTGCTCGGCAATCGATGCGGGGACAGGAATCTGTCCGTCCAGCACGGCGCGTATCCACGCCGCCGTGGTTGGCGCATCGCGCTCCAGCGGCAAGGCTGGCAACTCTTGCACCACGGCTTGTTTTTGCACCAAGATAGTGCGATCAATCCCATGAAACCAGTCGATCTGTTGCGCCTTGTTCGCATTGGCCACGGTCTCGCCCTCGGTGCCGCGCATCAGGAAGGCGTCGCCGCGCTCGTGCGGCGCCGCCGTCATGAAATACTGGCCCAGCATTTCCAGATATTCGGGATGCGTGTACGACACCAGACGCAGCGCCGGCCCGGCAAACGGCTGCATGATCTTGACCAGCGTATGGGTCGAATTGCGCACGCCAAGGATGGCGCGCAGCGATAGCAAGTGCGCCATCCTGGGCGCCAGCACATCGATCGGCATGAAGCTCGGTTGGCCGCGTGCAAAATCGTGCGCCGCTTGCTCGATCGAATCAGCCCAAGTCAAACCCAGGGCCTCGAATACCTCTGCGGTCGTGACCCGCCCCGGATCGGTGCGTACCCCATGCACCAGCACCGGCACGCCTTCGCGCGCCAGCAGCAAGGCCAGCAAAGCAGTCAGGTTGGCCATCTTGCGCGCCCCGTTGTAACTCGGGATGACGACCGGGGCAAAATTGCCGGACGGTGTCACCAAAGGCGTGAATGATGCTTCGGCGGCGGCCAGGAAACCGGCGATTTCCTCGACCGACTCGCCCTTGATACGCATGGCCAGCATGATCGCACCGAGTTCGAGATCGGATACGCGGCCGGCCAGCATCGCGCCAAAAAGCGCCTGCGCATCGACGCGCGTCATGCTGCGCGCACCGTGTGCGCCGCGGCCGATTTCCTTGATGTATCTGGCTGCAGGAAAGGGCACGCTTGAATGGTCAGGAAGATGAATTGTCATGCCCGACAGTTTACACGGATTCGCGCGCCCTCCGGCTGCGGATTTCGATCAGCCCAAAACGCCCGCTGAAAATATTTTGTAAAAAATTGAATCTGTTGAATCCGATCATGCATTCGCTCCGTATGTCATTTGCAAGCCAAATTTTTCATAACCAAACAGGGGATCAACATGTCAATATCATTGCAAAAGACCGCGCTGGCAGCTGCCGTACTGGGCACATTGCTGGCCAGCACTCTGGCGCCGTCAGCCTATGCTTCCAGCCATCGCGAAGCACCATTCATCGCCGGTCAGCCGAAGGTCGACGGCACCGACTTTTACATGTTCAACAGCTATGAAGCAAACCGCAGCAACTTCGTCACGCTGATCGCCAACTACGTGCCGCTGCAAGATGCCTACGGCGGACCGAACTATTTTGCGATGGACCCGAATGCGCTGTATGAAATCCATATCGACAACACCGGCGACGCCAAGGAAGATCTGACCTTCCAGTTCCGCTTCACCAACACGATCAAGGATGCCCAGTTCACTGTCGGCGGCAAGAAAGTGTCGATCCCGCTGGTCATCAACGGCGGCGCCATCGCCGATGTCAACCCGGCTGGCCTGAATGTGCGCGAAACCTATTCCGTCACCGCAGTGCGCGGCGACCGTCGCAGCGGCGAACGCCTGGTCGTCACCAATGCCACTGGCGGCGCGTCGGTGTTCGACAAGCCGGTCGACAACATCGGCAACAAATCGATTCCGAACTATGAAGCGTATGCCGCCAAGCATGTCTACAAC
>CANFGA010000442.1 GCA_947446335.1 Oxalobacteraceae bacterium
AGACATCAATCAATGCGGCTGGCGCAAACCCATGCCGATTTGCTGGCAGCGCCCGATACGCGCGATGCCGCGCTGTTCTTTCTCGACGAGTTGTATGGCGCGGAAAATGCAAGCGCGCGCGACGTCGATCTGGAACGGATCATACCGACGCTCAAGCGCGTTCTGCCGCTGCATCCGCTGCAAACGATCACGCAAGCGGTCATGCTCGATGCCCTGTCGGAGCGCTTGGACACGGCGATGGCCAGCGCGCTGGGCGCCAACTTCGATGCATTGCAATACGCATTGGCCTACCGCACGGTCACCGCGCGCAGCGAACGCGAAGACCAGTTGGAGCTGGTGCAAGCGCTGGGCGAGTCCTTGTCGCAACTGGTGCACATTCCCTTGCTGTCGGCCACGCTGACGATCATGCGCGGCCCGGCGCGCGCCGCTGGCCTTAGCCAGTTGCAGCAATTTCTCGAGCATGGCTTTCGCACCTTCAAGCGCTTGAAAAACCCGCTGGAATTCGTCGCCACCATCGTGCTGCGCGAGCGCGCCATGCTGGAAAAAATCCACGCTGGCGGCCACTGATCTCAAGTTTGATCAGGTTGGACCCGGCTTGCCCTTCGCCTGTGCCAGGATCTGGCGCGCGATGCCGCGCAAGATGTTGACTTCCTCGGTTTCCAGCGTGGTGCGGGCAAACAAACGTTTCAGGCGCGGCATCAGTTTCTTCGGATGGTCGGCGTCGAGAAAATCGATCGCGATCAAGGCCCGCTCCAGATGCTCGTACATGCCTTCGATCTGCGTCAAGCCCGCTGCATCGCCCTGGAAGCCGACATCGGTTGCACCTTGCGCGTCGCCGAGCGCGGCGACGCGGCACTCGTAAGCGAGCACTTGCGCCGCTTGCGACAAGTTCAGCGACGAATAGGCGGGATTGGCTGGAATGTTGATCAACACATTGCATTGTTCGACGATCTGGTTCGGCAAGCCGAAGCGCTCATTGCCAAATATCAAGGCCGCATGCAGCGATGCGCTGGCCACAAGCTGGCCAGCCAGAGCGCGCGGCGCCACCACCGGCGGCGAAAATTCGCGCAGCCGGGCCGACACGGCGGCGGCATAATTGCAGCCTTCGAGCGCCTCGGCGATGCTGGAAACGATGCGCGCGCCGGCCAGCACGTCTTGCGCACCGCTGGCAAAAGCGAGCGCTTCCGGGTCTTGCTGCGCATCCGGAAAACGCGGGTTGACCAGCACCAGATCCGTGAAACCCATCGTTTTCATCGCGCGGGCGACGCTGCCGATATTGCCCGGGCGACTGGTCTGAACCAGGATAAATCGCAAGCGCGTGAAAAGAGACGTATTGATTTCGGGCAGGTTCATTTAAAATAGCGCTATTGCGCGGTAACGATACGGTTTTCGATGGACCGGAACAAGGCGAACAGCCATGCTCCAAGCCGGAAGTTTAACCATTTCGCCGCCGCTGCGCTCTTTAATTCATTCTTGTACCTTGCTGCACTGCGGGCCGATGACGGCCCGTGGGGCGGCAGCGTTCTTTTACCGGAAGCTCATATGCACCCAATGCTCAACACGGCGATCAAGGCTGCTCGCCGCGGCGCCACCGTCATCAACCGCGCCTCGTTCGATCTCGATCGCGTCACCGTCACGGAAAAACAACATAACGATTTCGTCACCGATGTCGACCAGGCGGCCGAACAGGCGATCATTGAAGTGCTGAGCAAGGCTTACCCCAGCCATGCCTTCCTGGCCGAGGAATCGGGTGCTTCCGCCAACACCAACGACGAGAATGAATTCGTGTGGATCATCGATCCGCTCGATGGCACCACCAACTTCATCCACGGCTTTCCACAGTATTGTGTGTCGATCGCGCTGCAACAGCGCGGCGTCACCACGCAAGCGGTCATCTACGATCCTGTGCGCAACGATTTGTTTACCGCGACCAAGGGCGCCGGCGCTTTTTTGAATGAAAAGCGCATCCGTGTCACCAAGCTCGACCGCATCGCCAACGCACTGCTGAGCACCGGCTACGCCCCGGGCAGCAACCGCGCCCTGGAAGAATATCTGAAGATGTACCAGGTCATGGGCGAACGCTGCCAGGGTTTGCGCCGTCCGGGTTCGGCCGCGCTCGACTTGGCTTATGTGGCAGCCGGCCGCCTCGACGGTTTCTATGAAAAGGGACTCAAACCGTGGGATATCGCCGCAGGCGCGCTCCTGATCACGGAATCGGGCGGTATCGTCGGCGAATTCAGCGGCGAATCGGACTACCTGCACAAGGGCGATGTCGTCGCCGCCAGCCCGAAGATCTTCGCCCAGATGGTCGCCTTGCTGGCACCGTTCGCCTGATCAAAAAATGAACTGCGCATGCGCAGTTGTTTAATAATAGCAATACCTGCAACACCGGCTGCCGCGCAAGCGACAGCCGCCCTCCTGCCTTGGCCAATCCGTCAGCTTGCTGCTGACAGCCTCATCGAGCCAAGGCACGACGCCAGCTCGCCAGCACCCGCCCCCCGAAAACATTGATCAACAGACCCAGCATCACGATTGCGGCGCCGGCCATTTGCAAGGGCTTGAGCGCTTCGCCGAGCAACAACCATGCTGCACTCAAGCCGATCACCGGCACCAGCAGGGTCAATGGCGCCACCATGTGCGTGGGCAAACTTGATAGCAAGGTGCCCCATAGCGTGTAACCGATCAAGGTCGCGGCCAGCGCCAGATAAGCCACCGCAAGCACCGACGACAGCGTCAGATGCATCAAGCTATGGGTGATCGCGGCACCGCCCTCGAAAGCGAACGAAAGCAGCAAAAAAGGGATGATCGGGATCAATGCGCTCCAGGCCACCAGACTCAGCACCGAAGTGGCGCCAATTTTCTTGTTGATCACATTGCCGCAGGACCAGGAGAGTGCAGCGCACAGCGTGAGCACGAAGCCGGCCAGCGTGATCGCGCTGCCGGAGGCACTGATGCTGACGCTGCCCAGCAAGAGCAAGCCGATGCTCGCCACCAGCATCCCCGATATATTGGAAGCGCGCAACTTGTCGCCAAAGACCAGCGCGGACAAGCCGACGGTGAAAAAAGCCTGGGCTTGCAATACCAGCGAAGCGAGTCCTGCCGGCATGCCGACCGACATCGCCGAGAACAGGAAGGCAAATTGCCCCAGGCTGATGGTCAACGCATACGCCAGCAACCATTTCAGCGCCACCTTGGGACGCGGCAAGAAGAAGATTGCAGGAAAGGCCACCAGCAAGAAACGCAGCGCGCCGAGCAGGAAAGGCGGCACCTCTTTCAAGCCAATCTTGATCACGACGAAGTTCAAGCCCCACAACAGGATGACGATCAGCGCAAGCGCCAGTTGCGACAAGGTAAAGGTTTTGGGGGGCGACGCACCCATGCTCAGGCTGCGCTGCGCTGATGGCGGATCGTCGACGCCGGATGCTCGAGCAAGCCCGATGCGGGCCGGATCGGGCGCGGCACCAGATTGCCGCTGCAATTGGGGCAAACGCCCTGCAGCACGGTAGCGGCGCAAGCGGCGCAAAACGTGCATTCA
>CANFGA010000443.1 GCA_947446335.1 Oxalobacteraceae bacterium
GATGCCAGCGAATGGGTGATCATGAAAACCCACCCCAAGATCGGATACGACATACTCAGCATGAGCGAGGCGCCGGTATTCCTGCTGGCGGCTGAAATCGCGTTGCGGCACCATGAAAAGTGGGATGGCAGCGGCTATCCGGATGGCTTGAAGGGCAAGCAGATACCGGAATCGGCCCGCATCGTCGCGCTGGCCGATGTCTTCGATGCGCTCAGCATGCAGCGCCCCTACAAGCAACCCTGGCCGATCGAACAGATCCTGGCCTATATCGAGGCCGGTGCCGGGGTCCACTTTGATCCTGATCTGGTGCCGATCTTTTGCCAGATACTGCCGCAATTGCTTGAAATACAAGCGAGGTGGGCTGCCAAGACTGAAAAAGACTTCCCCTTGCCCGTCGCCGAGCGCCTCAGCATGTGATTGCCACGGCCTGGCATCGCAGCCAGGCCGCAGCGGCTAATCGCGCACGCTGCCTTGATAGCGACATCTGCGATTGTCCCGCTTGTTTTGCATCACTGGAACCTCTTGCATCGCCCCTTCTTGCATCACCCACCACCACGATCCAAACATCATCTGACTGCGCTGCAGCGCTGCGCCAGATCGCGCTGACAGCCATTGCCATCGACAGTCAAAATCAAAAAAACGGCATTAAAAAAATACGTTAAAGCAATGAAAGTTGCGCATATTTATTATAAGCAGCGTTTCAGTAAGCATCCCCCCACATCCGCCTTTGATGTGTTGTAAAGAGCTAAAAATAGAATTGTTTTTGGTAAAGATTTTATGGAAATTGAGTTAATATCTCAGCCAATAATTCGATTTTTGACGCCTGCATATTTGTTGCGTCACTAAATAATTTTCATTAAGAAATAATCTGGTTGCCGCAGCCGGCGAGCAACCATCTGGTGTGACAAAAACAAGCGGACAGCCAATGAAAAACCTTTTGAAAAAACAAGTTGTTTCCAAACTTCGCGACGCATTCCGTCTGGAGCCACTTGAGCCTAGGGTATTGCTGTCCGCCGATCCCATATTGAGTGTCGTGCAATTGATATTGCCTGACGACACGCATCATGATTACATTGCACAAGATGCCTACCAGGGCAGCCAGATCGGTGATCTCGATCATGCTGCCGTCAGTTATGCGCTGGTCGACCAGGTGCTGGCCGCCTCGGTCGCCACGCCGCGCCCGCTTGAATTTGCTGTAGATCAACATATTTTCGACTTGGCCGTGCTGTCGCAGCGCTCGGGCTTCATGGAGGGCACGCTGGAAGTGGCCGCCAACGACGTGCTCAAGGGCAGCGGCACGCTCAATGTCTCGATTCTCAACACCGGCATCGTCGCGCCCGGCTATTCACCCGGCGTGCAAAATGTCGATTCCTACACGCAGACCTCGAGTGCGACGCTGCAGATCGAACTCGGCGGCGCCATGGCTGGCACCGGCAGCGGCCATTACGACCAGCTCAACGTGACCAACGGGGCCATTTTGAATGGCAAGCTCGAAGTGAGCTTGTGGAACGGCTTCAAGCCGGTCGATGGCCAGGTATTCGAGTTCATGACCTTCGGCTCGGCGAGCGGACAATTCTCGCAAGCCAGTGGCCTGATCCAGGGCGGCGACGACATCTTTTTCGAACTGGTGCAGGATGCGCACAGTCTGAAGCTGATCACGCATGCGCTCGATGCCGTTACCGGTTACCTGGTCGACAGCGTGCAGAGCGTGAATGGCGCGGCCGATGGCATCGGCTATTTTTTGAACAACGATTATTTCACCACAGTGCCGGCGCTGACATTGAGCGGCACGCTCAACCTCGACGGCCGCCTGTTTGTCGACGGCCAGTTCACGATCGATTACCAGGATGCCACGCTGACCGATCCGGTAACCGGCGCAGCGATGGCGTCGCATGTCTGGACGCTCGACATCAGCAATGGCACGGGTTTCCTCGGCACCGGTTTTGCGACCATCGATGCGATGGGGCTGGACTTGCGCGATGTCGATCTTGGCTTCGTGTTCGCCGAACCGGCCCAGGCTGGCGCGCATCGTGGCTGGGTGCTGGCCCAGGGCGTGATCGGCAGCGTCGGCATCGTCGGCGTCGATGGCTTGACGATGGCAGCGACGGATCTGGCGTTCGATCTGAGCTGGGGCATCGGCAAACTGAGCGGCGGCAGCGCCAACGACAGCACGCTCGACCTGTCGGCCACGCCGCTCGTTGCTGGCAGTCACACCTTCAACGACGACGGCGCCCGCGGCGAGTACCTGCTGGCATCGGGCCACGCCGAACTGGCGCTGGGTAGCTTGAGCCTGAGCGCCGATCTGGGCATCGCCTTCGTCGGCGATGCAATGCTGCTCTCTGGAACTAACGTGACGGCAAGCATCGGCAGCGACGGTGCGTCGGTCGGTATCACCGATGGCGCGTTCGGCATGGTGCTGGGGGCCGACGGCGTGGCCTTCGAAGGGCGCGGTGCCTTGAGCCTGGATGCAGGCAGCTTCGCCTCGGCCTCGGCCGATCTGGCCACCTTGCGCGTGAATCAGAGCGGCACCGACTTGAGCGCGCATACGCTCGATTTCGCCGGTGGCGCCAGCTACACCTTCGGCGCGCTGGGCAAGGCGGTGGGGATGCAAGCGGTCGTCGTGGGCATGCGCGCCTCGCTCGCTGGCGCGCTCGATGTCGCCGGCGACTTCGGCTTCGAAGTCGGCGCCGATGGCGCGTTGAAGGCGATCGGACAAAACGCCAGCGCGCGCTTGTCGGTCGGCAGCCATGGCATCGGCGTCGATGATGCATCGCTGGGCTTCTTGATCAACAGCAAGGGCACCGTGCTCGAAGCGCGCGGCGCCTTGAGTTCGCAATTGGGCAGCGACGTGACACTGTCGGCCGACAGCGTCACGCTGCGCTGGAATGACACGAAGAGCGATTTCAATCAGGCCAAGCTCGATGTGGGCGATTTGAGCTACGCATTTGGCGCCGGCTTGCTCGCCTCGGTGCAGGAAGTGGCCGTCATCGGCGCCAGCTTGCAAGTGGGCGGCTTCGTCCAGGCCAGCGGCAACATGGCAGCGCGCCGCGCCACCGGCGTCAGCATCACGCTGGCCGATGGCACGAAAACCAAGGTCGATCAATTGACGCTGGGCGCCAGCGATATCGCGGTCTTTGCCGGGATCGACGGCGGCAGTGCGGATGCGCTCGGCTTGCATTTGTCGGGCGTGAACCTGGCGTTGGTGATGATGACCGATCAGAAGGATGCCACGCACACCTGGACCGCGCTCAAGGCCGAGGCCGCCAGCGCCGAGTTTGTCGGCATCGATGCGATCACGTTGGCGGCAGCCGATATCGTCGTCGAGTTCAATCATGCCGGGCGAGTGGGCGATGCGGTCGTCGATTTCTCGCAAGCCGCGCTGGCCGTGGCCACCGGCGGCGTTGTCGACATCGTGTTCGATTTCGATGGCGCCAAGGGCGCCTTGACTGCCGTGGCGATCGGGCGCGCCACGCTGGCGATCTCGGACTATGTCTATGTCAGCGGCAGCCTGTATCTTGAACAAACATCGGGCAC
>CANFGA010000444.1 GCA_947446335.1 Oxalobacteraceae bacterium
GAACTCGAACTGCAACTGGTGAACTTGTCCGACTTCGATCTGACCGACGCCAGCCCCGACTTGCTGCATCTGCTGGATCGCAAGCCATTTCCAGGCAATGTCACGCCCGAGATCACCGAGAGCATGATAGAAATTAATTCCAGCGTGCATACCAGCTACCCTCCGCTGCTAGCGCAACTGCAGGAAATACGCGATACCCTGGTGCAAGCTGGCGACCGGCTCAATATCGGCATTTGCGGCGGCGGCACCCATCCGTTCCAGCAATGGGGTGCACAGAAAATCTTTTCCAAGCCGCGCTTCCAGCAACTCTCGGCGCTCTACGGCTATCTGGCGAAACAGTTCACGATCTTCGGCCAGCACGTGCACATCGGTTGCGCCTCGGGCGACGACGCGATGTTCCTGCTGCATTCGCTGAACCGCTACGTGCCGCACTTCATCGCCCTGTCGGCATCGTCGCCATTCGTCCAGGGCAATGACACGCTGTTCGACTCGGCCCGGCTCAATTCGGTGTTTGCCTTCCCGATGAGCGGACGCGCGCCCTTCACGCTCAGCTGGGACGAGTTTGCCAATGTCTATTTCGCCAAGATGGAAAACACCGGCATCATCAAGAGCATGAAGGATTTTTACTGGGATATCCGGCCCAAGCCAGAGTTCGGCACCATCGAATTGCGCGTGTGCGACACGCCATTGACGGTGGAGCGCGCCGCTGCGCTGGCAGCCTATCTGCAGGCGCTGTGCCGCCATTTGCTGGAGCGGCGCGAAGAACCGCCTTGCGAGGATGATTACCTGGTCTACAACTACAACCGTTTCCAGGCTTGCCGCTTCGGCCTGGACGGCGCGATCACGCACCCGAAAACCTATGAAACGATGTCGCTGCGCGAAGACATCATCACGACGCTGCGCAAGATGGCGCCGCACGGCGAGGCGCTCGGCAGCAGCGCCGGCTTGAAACACCTCGAAGATGCCGCGCTGCAATGGAGCGACGCCCAGTATCTGCGCCGGCAATACGAGCGCCAGGGCAGCGCCGAAGGGATGGTCGACTCGGCGATCCATGTTTTCCGCGGCGAACCGATGACCTTCTGAACGTGCAGCAGGAACTACCCGCAGGCTCCTGCGATCCTGTGTTCCAGCTCACCAGCCTGCCTGAAGACGATTTCCTGCCATTGTCTTGACGAACTCCAGTCCGTACTGCTGTTTGAGTTGAATCAACTTGCTCGGTTGATACATTCCCTACCATTCAGAACAAATTATCCCCCTCTCACCTCGCCCTTGAAGGACGCGGTGCCAACGCGCAATCAGATGGAAGATCAACAGATGCCCAACCCGGATTCGACCTCCCTTCCCGATCTGCGCCAGGCGTCGGCACGACCTGGCCCGAGGGACTGGGCAATGCTGGCGGCGCTGCTCATTGCAGCCACCGTGTTGCGCCTGGCATTGCTGAATGGGCCCTACGGCTCCGACGATCTGATCTATTTGATCCATTCAGTCAAGGTTTCGCAAGGAACATGGGACAGTGCCAACTACAACGGCGCGCTGCGCTACGGCTTCAACATCCCGGCCGGATTGCTCATCCATCTGTTCGGCCTTAACCTCATTTCCGCCAACCTGTGGCCGTTGCTGTGCTCGGTCGCGGAAATTGCCGCGGTGTATATTCTGGCCTTGCACGCATGGGGGCGCCGGGCCGCCCTGTACGCGGCATCGATCCTGGCTTTCATCCCGCTGCACGTGGCGTCTGCCGGCCGCATCCACGCCGATCCGGTGGTCGCATTCTTTCTGACGCTGAGTTTCGTTTTCTTCTATTTTGCCGAACATGACCGCTCGCGCCGGCTGTATTGCTTGACTGGCTTGGCGATGGGAATGGTTTTCTGGACCAAGGAACTCGCTGTCGTGACGCTGTTCGCCTTTTTTTTCTATCCTCTCCTGTGGCGCAAGATCGAAGCGCGCTGGTTTTATGTCATCGGCGGCGCACTGCTGATGCTGTGCGCCCATCTGGCACTGATGAGCGTGATCGCCGGCGATCCATGGCACGCCATCAAGGCGGTCAGCGGTCAAATTGGCAAAAGTTATATCCACGGTAACGACATCCCCGAAGAGGAACTCGGCTACTACTTCAGGTATCTGTTCCTCGACATCAAGCACGTCTGGCTGACCGGATTCATCGCTGCGGCAGCCATCGTGTGCGCACTCGTGCGGCGCTTGCGCTCGCAAGCGGTCGGCGCTGGAACCGCCTATGTCATCTTCTGGCTGCTGATGCTGATCGGCGTGCTGTCGTTCATGCCAATATCGCTGCATCCGCTCAAATTCCCGATGAAACAGTCGAATTATCTGACCCTGTTTCTCGCTCCGGCCGCCCTGCTGGCAGGATATCTGATGGCAAATATCCAGAAAAAGCCGGCGTTGGTGCTCTTGATCGCCACGCTAGGAGGCGGATTGTTGCTCGCCGCACTGGAGCAGCAGGCTTACCATCTGTTTACCAGCAACAGCAAGGCGGCGCTCGCATTCTCGATCCGGCACCGGGGCATCCCGCTCGTCGGCTCGAACAACAACGCCAACATCTCGGTCATGTTTTCGATGCTCGATCGGGATCGGGTCCATGCCGACCCCTTCCTGTATATCAGCGACATGGCGCGCCATGCGGACCCAAAAAAGCTCTGGCCAGCGACTGCCCCGATCACCGCTTTCGCCATCATCGACCAGGAAACGATGGGATGGGGCAGGAATGAAGTCGTGTTGAACCAGGCCCCGCCCTGCTGGGAAGCGTTCGAGCAGCTGGTGCCGACCGGGTTTGGCCTGGGCCTGTCGGTCGCTGCGATGCTCAATGAGCTCGCCGATACGTCACCACAAGCGGTGCGCGCGCGCCTGAAGGGAGCGCTCGAAAAGATTTCAAAACCGGGTCCGGCGACCGTTTATCGGGTCAACCTGGCCGATTTCTGGTGCGAGCGCAGGCCGCTTGGGCTGCCGCCATCCGACTCAAAATCGCGTTTCGCGGGCAGCGCGCAAAAAATTGTCGAGGATAGGCGTGCAGTCGAGTAATTCGACGCCGCCGGCCGAATGGAATTCGGGATGCCATTGCAAGCCCATCACGAATTGCGCGCGCTGGTAGCGGATCGCTTCGATGATGTTGTCGTCGTGCGAGGTGGCCTCGACCGTGATGTCGCGCCCGAGATCCTTGACCGCCTGGTGATGGATCGAGTTGACCAGAGCCGTGCCCTGCTTCGGATACAGCGTGTCCAGCGACGAACCCTTGGCGAAACGGATGCCATGGCGATTTTTGTCGTATTGCGCATTGACATGCGCGATCGCAGTCGGCACCTCGGCGGCGATATCCTGATACAGCGTACCGCCGAAAGCCACGTTGATCAACTGGCAACCGCGGCAAATCCCGAGCACCGGTTTGCCGGCGTCGACGAATTCATGCAGCAACTCCAGTTCATAGACATCGCGCGCGCGATCGCCACCCCACTCCGGGCGCGTGGCCGATTCCGAATACGATTGCGGCGACACATCGGCCCCGCCCTGCAACACCA
>CANFGA010000445.1 GCA_947446335.1 Oxalobacteraceae bacterium
ACCGGTGCTCCTGGGGCGCGACTTGCCGGTGGGCATAGTCAGTGCGATCGCCGGCAGCAGCCGCTATCTGGTGCAGCTGACCGGTCTGGCCAGCCATGCCGGCACCACGCCGATGACGATGCGGCGCGATGCCGCTGCCGCCGCCGCCGAAATTGTCTTGTACGTCGAGCAGCGCTGCACGGCGTTGGACACCTCCGCGCCATCGCTGGTGGGCACCGTGGGCCAGTTGCAAGTGCCAGGCGGTTCGGTCAATGTGATTCCCGGCGCCTGCCATCTGTCGCTCGACATCCGCGCCGCCGACGATGCCACGCGCAGCGCTGCGGTGGATGACATCTTGCAAGCGATCGCCGCGATCTGCGCACGGCGCCAGATCGAATTCGTTCTGGAGCCGGTCATGGCGGCGTCGGCGGTGCCGTGCGCGCCGTGGCTGATGCAGCAATTGATGGATGCTACCTTGCGCGCCGGCATCGATGCATTCGAACTGGCGTCCGGCGCCGGCCACGATGCGATGGCGATGGCGACCTTGACCGATGTCGCGATGTTGTTCATTCGCTGCGGCAATGGCGGCATCAGCCACAATCGGCTCGAGACGATGAGCGCCGACGATGCGGAAACGGCGGCGCGGATCTTGCTGGATTTCTTGGTGAAGTTTCAGCCCCGGGCCGATCAGGCCCACTAGTCGCCGGCGCCGGACCCGGGTGTGGCAGAGAGCAGGAACAGAGCGCAGTTCACGAAGCAAGGACGAGATATGCAGGCGACAATCCATCCGGTCGATGAAAAACTACCATCAGGAAAACTGTTTGCGCTCGGCATGCAGCATGTGCTGGTCATGTATGCTGGCGCGATCGCCGTGCCCCTGATCATCGGCGGCGCGCTGCACTTGCCGAAGGATCAGATCGCCTTTCTGATCAATGCCGATCTGTTTTGTTGTGGCCTGGTGACGCTGATCCAGTCGCTGGGAATCTGGAAGTTCGGCATCCGGATGCCGGTGATGATGGGCGTGACGTTCGCCGCCGTGGGGCCGATGGTGGCGATGGCCGGCAATCCGGATCTGGGCATCCTCGGCATTTACGGCGCCGTGATCGCCGCCGGCCTGTTCGGCTTGCTCATCACGCCCTTCATGAGCCGCGCGGTGCGCTATTTTCCGCCGGTCGTGACCGGCACCATCATCACCGTGATCGGCATCTCGCTGATGCGAGTGGGCATCAACTGGGCTGCCGGCGGGCAAGCGATGATCTTCGATGCCGCGACCAAGGCGATGGTGCCCAACCCGCAATACGGGGCGCCGGAAAACCTGGCCATCGCGTTCATCGTACTGGCATCCATCATGCTGATGACCAAGTATCTGAAAGGATTTCTCGGCAATATCTCGGTCTTGCTCGGCATGGTGCTCGGTTTCCTGATTTCGCTGGCGGCCGGCAGGGTCAATCTCGATGGCATCGGCGCGGCGGGCTGGTTTGCCTTGATCACGCCGTTCCACTTCGGCGTGCCCACTTTTGATCTGGGCGCCATCGTTGCCATGTGCCTGGTAATGATCGTCACGATGGTCGAATCGACTGGCATGTTTCTGGCGCTGTCCGACTTGACCGGCAAGAAAATCAGCCAGCAAGAACTGGCCAATGGCTTGCGCGCCGATAGCATCGGCACCGTGATCGGCGGCGTGTTCAATACCTTCCCTTACACCTCGTTTTCACAAAACATCGGTCTGGTCGGTGTGACGGGCGTGCGCAGCCGCTTCGTGTGCGCCGCCGCCGGGATGATCTTGCTGGCTTTCGGCCTGTTTCCGAAGATGGCGCATCTGGCGGCATCGATTCCAGTCTATGTGCTGGGCGGAGCCGGCATCGTGATGTTCGGCATGGTGATCGCGACCGGCATCCGGATACTGGGCAATGCCGACCTCAATGGCAATCGCAACAATCTGTTCATCGTTGCGATCAGCGTCGGCGTGGGGATGATTCCGCTGGTTGCGCCGAAATTCTTCCAGCAATTGCCGCACTGGTTATCGAGCATCGTCGACAGCGGCATCTTGCTCGCTACCATCGCCGCCGTGCTGCTGAACCTGTTTTTCAACGGCGAAGGCCGCGCCGCCGATATCCATAAAAATGCGCTGGCCGCCGCACATGCTTCCGAACATTGAATCTCATGACCCAAACTTTGCTGATAAAAAATGCCCGCGTCCTCGTCACGATGGATGGCGCGCGGCGCGAGATCGCCGGTGGCGCGCTCTTCATCCGCGGCAACCGGATCGAACAGGTCGGCCACAGCGCCGACTTGCCGCAGCAAGCCGATCAAGTGATCGATGCCAGCCACCACGTCGTGCTGCCGGGCTTGATCAATACCCACCATCACATGTACCAGAGCCTCACGCGGGTGATCCCGGCCGCGCAAAACGGCGAACTGTTCAACTGGCTGAACAATCTGTACCCGATCTGGGCCAATTTGACGCCCGAGATGGTGCACGTGTCGACGCTGACGGCGATGGCCGAGTTGATGTTGTCCGGTTGCACCACCAGCAGCGACCATTTGTACATCTATCCGAATGGTTGCCGCCTCGATGACAGCCTCGAAGCGGCGCACCGGATCGGGATGCGCTTCCATGCGGCGCGCGGTTCGATGAGCGTGGGGCAGTCGAAAGGCGGCTTGCCACCCGATCGCGTGGTCGAGGATGAAGGCGCCATCTTGAAGGATACGCAGCGCCTGATCGAAACCTATCACGACGCCAGCCGCCACGCGATGGCCCGCATCGTCGTCGCGCCCTGTTCGCCGTTTTCGGTGTCGCGCGACCTGATGCGCGCATCGGCCAGTCTGGCGCGCAGCCATCAGGTGTCGCTGCATACCCATCTGGCTGAAAACGCGAACGATGTCGCTTACAGCCGCGAAAAATTCAACATGACGCCGGCCCAGTATGCCGAGGATTGCGGCTGGGTCGGGCTTGACGTCTGGCACGCGCACTGCGTGCATCTGGATCACGATGGCATCAAGCTGTTCGCCGCCACCGGCACCGGCGTGGCGCACTGCCCATGTTCGAACATGCGGCTCGGTTCGGGCATTGCGCCGGTACGCACGATGCTGGACGCCGGCGTCAACGTCGGGCTCGGCGTCGATGGCAGCGCATCGAACGATTCGGGCCATATGCTGGCCGAAGTGCGGCAGGCGATGCTATTGCAGCGGGTTGGTTTCGGGCCGGATGCGATGACGGCGCGCCAGGCTTTGGCAATGGCCACGCTGGGCGGCGCCAGAATACTGAACCGCGACGACATCGGCGCGCTGGCGCCGGGCATGTCTGCCGATGTCGCGCTGTTTCGCCTGGATCAGATCGGTTTCGCCGGCGCCTTGCACGATCCGGTCGCTGCACTGGCGTTTTGCACGCCATTGAATGTCGATTGCAGCGTCATCAATGGCCGCATCGTGGTGCGCGACGGCCAGTTGGTGACGCTGGACTTGCCGGTGCTGCTGGAGCGTCACCAGAAGCTGGCCTTCGCGCTGGCTGAAGCGGCGCGCTG
>CANFGA010000446.1 GCA_947446335.1 Oxalobacteraceae bacterium
GGCATCATCTTTCTGGGCCAGCCGCGCGAACAGAAACTGAACGAGGCGCACGATGCAACGTATTGGGAAAGGCTGGGCTTTGGCTGGCTGGTGATCGCCTGCATCGTGCTCGGCCTGTTTCCGGTGCAAATGATCGGCATGCTCGACCATGTGACCCAGATGCTGCTCGGGCAAGGCCTGCGCGGCATCGTCGCCGCGCACGGCCCGCTGCTGCTGGTCCCGGTGGCGCTGGAGCGCGCCAGTTATGCGCCGCTACTGTTCGTTGCCGTCTTGCTCGCCTGCTGTGTGCTCACCTTCGTGCTGGTGCGCCGCATCTACCATGGGCGCTTCCGGCGCAGCGCGGCGTGGGGCTGCGGCTACCCATTCCAGGGCGCGCGCATGCAAGACACAGCGGAGGGCTTCGGGCAACCGATCCGCGTCATTTTTGCGCCATTTTTCCGGATCAAGCGCGAACTGCCATCGTCGTTCGATCCGGCCCCGCGCTACAAGGTCACGATCGAAGATCCGTTCTGGGCGCTGGTCTATCGCCCGATCGTCGCGCTGACCGAACGCATCGCGCGCCTAGTGGGCATGCTGCAGCAAGGCCGCATCGCGGTCTATCTGCTGTACAGTTTTCTGACCCTGTTGTTATTGCTGCTGGTGGTGACGCGATGATCACGTTTTCCGGATTGCTGTCTCAATTGCTCGAAATCCTGCTGGCGCTGGCGGCGGCGCCGCTGTTGACCGGATGGGTCAACCAGTGCAAGGCGTGGCTGCAAAACAGGCGCGCGCCGAACCTGTTCCAGCCTTATCGGATGCTGCACAAGCTGTTTCACAAGGATGTGGTGCTGGCCACGCACGCGTCGCCGCTGTTTCGGGCCGCTCCCTACATCGTCTTCGGTTGCATGACGCTCGCTTGCAGCATCATTCCGACGATCTCGACCGACCTGCCTTTGTCGCCGGCAGCGGACGCGATCGCGCTAGTCGGCTTGCTGGCGCTGGCGCGGGTCTTCATTTCGCTGGCCGCGATGGATGTCGGCACCGCCTTTGGCAGCATGGGCGCGCGGCGCGAGATGATGGTCGGCTTTCTGGCCGAACCGGCGCTGCTGATGGTGCTGTTTTCCGCCTCCTTGATCACGCAATCGACATCGCTGACCGGCATCGTGGGCGACCTGATCCACCGCGAATTGATGATCTATCCCAGCCTGGCCTTTGCCGGCGTGGCATTCACGATGGTGTCGCTGGCAGAAAATGCGCGCGTGCCGGTCGACAATCCATCGACCCACCTGGAATTGACGATGATTCATGAAGCGTTAATCCTCGAATATTCGGGCCGCCATCTGGCGCTGATGGAATGGGCCGCCAGCTTGAAACTGTTCGCCTACTCGTGCATCGGGATCGCGCTGTTTTTTCCATGGGGCATCGCCGAAGCGAGCAACCCGCTGGCCTTGATCATCGCGCTGCCGATTCTGGCGCTGAAACTGGCGTTCGGCGGCGCCGTGCTGGCGGCGATCGAAATGACGAGCGCCAAGATGCGCCTGTTTCGCGTGCCCGAATTCCTGATGAGCGCCTTCCTGCTCGCCGTGATCGGCATGCTGGTCCATTTTCTGCTGGGAGCTTGACGCAATGAACCTGCCCACACCCTATGCGCTGCAAATACTGAACCTGCTGGCCGCGCTGCTGTTGCTGACCACGTTTGCGATGCTGAGCCAGCGCCGGATCGTGTCGCTAATCCACCTGTTCACGCTGCATGGCGCGATCCTGGTCGCAACAGCGCTGGTGATGGCCTATGTCAGCGGCGAAGTCCATCTGTATTATTCGGCCGCGCTGACTTTTGCGCTGAAGGTAGTGCTGATCCCGTGGATCTTGCACAAGCTGATTGCGCGCCTGAAGATCAAATCCGATATCGATGCCCTGATCAACATTCCATCGACGATGCTGATCGGCATCGTGCTGGTCATCATCGCCTTCAACCTGGCGCTGCCGATCGCGCAACTGTCGGAATCGATCGCGCGCGGCGCGCTCGGCATCGCGCTGGCTTGCATCTTGTTGTCGTTCATGATGATGATCGCGCGCTCGAAGGCGGTGCCGCAGGTGATCGGGTTCCTGGCGATGGAAAACGGCTTGTTTTTCGCCGCTACCGCCGCCACCAGCGGCATGCCGATGATCGTCGAACTGGGCATTGCGCTCGACATCCTGATCGGTCTGCTGATCCTGGGCGTGTTCATGTTCCAGATCCGGGAACAGTTCGACAACCTCGACATACACAATCTGGAAAGCTTGAAAGAAGACTGATGGATCCATTGTTGATTGTTCTGTTGACGCCGCTGGTGGGCGGCATCGCGCTGGCCATCATCGGCCAGCGCGATGTGGCGCCCGAAATCAATGTCGGCTTCAGCCTGGTCACGTTGATCGCGGCGGCGCTGCTGGCGCTGCAGATCGTGGCCAACGGTCCCGCTTTTGGTTTCGGCAAATTGTTTTTCATCGATCCGCTCAACGCCTTCCTGGTTGGCTTGACCGCCTTCGTCGGCTTCACCACCTCGCTGTTTTCCCGCCCTTACATGCGCATCGAGCGCGATCGCGGCCGGATGACGCCGAGCCGGATGCGCCTGTATCACAGCATGTACCAATTGTTCATGTTTACGATGTTCCTGGCCTTGATGACCAATAACATCGGCATCCTGTGGGTGGCGATGGAAGGGGCGACGCTGGCCACGGTGCTGCTGGTGAGCGTGTACCGCACCGCAGCGAGCCTGGAAGCGTCCTGGAAATATTTCATCCTGTGCGGCGTGGGCATCGCGCTGGCGCTGTTCGGCACCATCTTGCTGTATCTGGCAGCGGACCGGCAAATGGGCGCCAGCGGCGATGCCTTGCTGTGGACCAATCTCAACGACGTGAAGACCTATCTGGAGCCGTCGATCATGTCGCTCGCCTTCGTCTTCCTGCTGGTCGGTTACGGCACCAAGATGGGACTGGTGCCGCTGCACAGCTGGCTGCCCGATGCCCATGCGGAAGGACCGACACCGATCTCGGCCGTGCTGTCGGGCCTGCTGCTCAACGTGGCGCTGTATGCGGTGCTGCGCTTCAAGGTGCTGGCCGATGGCGCGCTGCAAAACGGCTTGCCGGGACAGTTGCTGGTCGGCTTCGGCCTGGTCTCGGTGCTGGTCGCCACGTTTTCGCTGTCGCGCCAAAAAGACATCAAGCGCATGTTTTCCTATTCGTCGATCGAGCATGTCGGCTTGATGACGTTTGCCTTCGGCCTGGGCGGACCGGTGGCGACCTATGCCGGCTTGCTGCACATGACGGTCCATTCCTTGGTGAAATCGGCGATCTTTTTCACCGTCGGCCATGCCTGCCAAAAGGCCGGCACCCAGGTCATGACCGAGATCCGCGGCTTGGTGAAGGTGAGCCCGATTCTGGGCTGGGGCATGCTGCTGGGCGTGTTCGCCATCCTCGGACTGCCGCCATTTGGCGTGTTCGCCAGCGAATTCATGATCATCACCAGCGCGATGCGCGA
>CANFGA010000447.1 GCA_947446335.1 Oxalobacteraceae bacterium
CCTGGCCCTGACGCCGCAATTGCAGCAATCGATACGGCTGCTGCAATTGTCGACGCTGGAATTGCACCAGGAACTGGAACAATTGTTATCCGACAATCCACTGCTGGAACGCCTCGACGATCCGCTCGATCATACGCTGCGGCTGTTGTCGGACGGTGCGATGGCATCGACGGCCGCGCCGGCCGAAGCGCCACCGGAGCCGCCATCGCAAGAGTCAACGCAAGAATCAAAGCCGGAGGAGGGCGAGCAATTCGACGCACCCGAGCGCGACGGCGGCAGCGAAGCCGATACCGATTGGAGCGACATCGGTCGCAGCAAGGCACCCGACGACGAAGATTCCCGGCCCCAGCTCGAAGCGAGCCATTGCACGCTGCGCGAGCACCTGATGGAACAGATGCGCGTCACGCGGCAAGAGTTGCGCGATCGGGCGCTGGTCGAATTGATCATCGATGGGCTCGATGAAAACGGTTACCTCGAAGATCCGCTGGAAGAGATCTTTGCGCGCCTGCCGCCGGAACTGGAGATCGAAATCGAAGAATTGCAGACCGCGTTGTCGCTGCTGCAAAGTTTCGACCCGGCCGGCGTGGGCGCGCGCAATGCTTCCGAATGCCTGGCCTTGCAGATCAAGCGCTTGCCGCAGATACCGATGGTGACGCGGCGCCGGGCGCTGTTGATCGTCGAACAGCATCTGACCTGGTTTGCCCAGCGCGACTTCAACAAGTTGAAAAAAACGCTGGATTGCGACGATGAAGACTTGCGCGAAGCCCAGACCGTGATCCGGCTGTGCAATCCGCATCCGGGCGCCGTGTTCGCATCCGACCGCTCCGATTACGTGGTGCCCGATGTCATCGTCAAGCGCGCCCGCAACGGCTGGCAAGTCACGCTGAACCACGATGTGATGCCGCGCCTGCGCGTCAATTCGATGTATGCCAACTTGCTCAAGCAGGGCAAGGGCGAAGGCGCGATGGGCGCGCAGTTGCAGGAAGCGAAGTGGCTGATCAAGAACATGCGCCAGCGCTTCGACACCATTTTGCGCGTGGCGCAGGCGATCGTCGAGCGCCAGAAGAATTTTTTTTCGCACGGCGCAGTCGCCATGCGGCCCCTTGTTTTGCGTGAAATAGCTGATACACTAGGCCTACACGAGAGCACCATTTCTCGGGTAACGACTCAGAAATACATGCTGACCCCGCATGGCATGTTCGAGTTGAAATACTTCTTTGGCAGCCATATTGCCACTGAAGCGGGAGGCGAGGCATCATCGACGGCGATACGGGCATTGATCGTCCAACTCACCGGCGCTGAAGACTCGAAAAGTCCCTTGTCTGACAGTAAGATTGCCGATATGCTGGGGGAACAAGGCATGGTGATTGCGCGACGTACAGTCGCCAAATACCGGGAAGCGCTGAGGATACCTCCAGTGAGCTTGCGCAAGTCCTTGTAGTTGTTTTATGCAGTTGTCTTCGATTCTTGTGGGTTCCTCTGCGCGGCACCATGTCGCATGAACCAGAAATCATCTTGAGGAGTGTGTATGAATATCACCATCAGCGGACATCATCTTGAAGTGACACCGGCCATCCGTGAGCACGTACAATCCAAACTGGAGCGAGTGAAACGCCATTTCGATCAAGTGATCGATATCGCTGTGATCCTGACGGTGGACAATCTGACAGAAAAAGAAAAACGTCAGAAAGCTGAAATCAAGCTGAACATGTCAGGCAAGACGGTTTATGTTGAAAGCCTGTCGCACGACCTGTATGCGGCGATCGATACGCTGATCGACAAGCTCGATCGCCAGGTGATGAAGTACAAGACCAAGGTGCAAGGTCATGACCACGAGGCGATCAAGCATTTGCCCGACACCTACGAAGACACCGCCGCTGCATAGCCAGCTCAGGCTTTCCCGATCAAGGGCGCGTTGCGCCCTTTTTTGCGCCTTGAGTTCTTGCTCTGGCTTCAGGGTTGCTGGCGGTGGCGCAGCACGACGCGCTCGCTGGCCTGGAAATGCTGGGCCAGGCGCTCTGCCATGTAGACCGAGCGATGCTGGCCGCCGGTGCAGCCGAGCGCGACCGTGAGGTAACTGCGGTTGTCGGTCTTGAACGACGGCAGCCATTTTTCGATGAAACTGCGGATGTCGCCGAGCATGTCGATCGCGCTGGGCTGGGCATCGAGGAAGGCGATCACGGGCGCATCGCGTCCATTCAAGGGCCGCAGCAACAGATCGTAAAACGGGTTCGGCAACACCCGCACATCGAAGACGAAATCGGCATCGAGCGGCACGCCGTGCTTGAATGCAAATGATTCGAACAGCAACGTCAAAGGAGTGCGCTCGATCGCCGCCAGTTCCTTGATCCAGCCACGCAATTTGTTGGCGCTCAAGCCCGATGTGTCGATCACATGGCCCAGCTTTTCGATCGACGACAAGCGCTCGCGTTCTTCGGTGATGCATTCGATCAGCGTGCGCCGCGCAGCCGGATTCTGGCCCGGCCTGAAATCGTGCGACAAGGGGTGGCTGCGACGGGTCTCGGAAAAGCGTGCCACCAGCGCATGGGTAGTCGATGTCAGGAAGATCACCTTGACATCGTGGCCTTGCTGTTTCAGATGCGAGACGGCGTCCGGCAGGCTGGCCAGCGTATCGGCGCTGCGCGCATCGACAACGACGGCCAGCGCCTCGGTATCTTGCGTGATCAAGGTGTTGACGAGACTGAGCAGCAGCGTGGGCGGCAGGTTGTCGACGCAGTAATAACCGGCATCTTCAAGCACGTTGAGCGCGACGGATTTTCCGGATCCGGAGATGCCGGTGATGAGGACGATATGCATGGGGCTCATGATAACTCAAGGTGCGAAGTGGCGCCGGAGGAGGGCCGCAAGTCACCGTCAGAAGAGGACAGGTTCGATCGAACATGAAGCGCGTTCGATCTAGCCTGTCCCGTTTGGATTAATCTCCGCTCATCGCCAGCCGTTGCCGTTCCATGAATTCCTGCAAGGTGTCGATGCCGCGCAGTTGCAAGATGGTGTTGCGCACGGCCGCTTCCAGCAGCACCGCGATGTTGCGTCCGGCTGCAACCGGGATCACGACCTTGCGTATCGGCAGCCCCAGCACGTCTTCGGTCGGGAAATTGAAGGGCAGGCGCTCGACTTCTTCTTCCAGCGCGCTGCGGCGCACCAGGTGGACGATCAGTTTCAGGCGCATCTTGCGGCGCACTGCGGTTTCGCCGAAGATGGCCTTGATGTCGAGCAAGCCCAGGCCGCGCACTTCGAGCAGGTTTTGCAGCAGCGAGGGGCAGCGTCCTTCGACCATGTTCGGTGCAATGCGCGAGAATTCGACCGCGTCGTCGGCCACCAGGCCGTGGCTGCGCGAAATCAGCTCCAGCCCCAGTTCGCTCTTGCCCAGACCCGAATCGCCGGTGATCAGCACCCCGACGCCGAGCACATCCATGAACACGCCATGCATGATGATGCGCTGCGCCAGTTTTTTGGACAGATAGACGCGCAG
>CANFGA010000448.1 GCA_947446335.1 Oxalobacteraceae bacterium
CCAGGCAGCGACGTTGCTGCAAGCGACCCGGTTGCCGCAAGCGACACCGCCGCCCGCGCTCGCCGCAATGGCCGACCTGGCGCTAGCGGCGGTGATGACAGGTTGCTGGACGCTGATGCTGCGCTTTGCCGTGGCGCCGGATCTGCCGTATGACGCCGCCTTCGTCAATCATGGGCCGCTGCGCTGGATCTGCCGCGACAGCAGCAAACCCGGGCGCAGCGGGCAAGAAACCTGGCTGCTGCACGCCAGCCCCGAATGGAGCAGCCTGCACATGGAACAGGATGCCGACAGCGTTGCCGCGCTGTTGCTGCAAGCGTTCGCTCAATTGAATGGCCCGGCACCGGACGCATGGACCGCTCATCGCTGGCGCTATGCACAGTCAAAGCAACAGCCGCAGCCGGCGCTGGACCCTGGTTGTGTCTGGGATGACGACGTCAAGCTCGGTTTGTGCGGCGACTGGCTCAATGGCGGCAAGGTCGAAGGCGCCTGGCTGAGCGGGCGCGCGCTGGCGCTGCGCTACATCGATCAGGCCCCTCCTACTTGATCAGTGCCGACAGGGCCCGAAACTGCGCATGCTGGGCATCGCGCAGCCACTCGAACACCACCATTTCGGTCGTCACCAGGCTGATGCCGGCGCCAGCCATCCGCTGCAGCGCGATGTCCTTGCTTTGCACGGTGCGCGAACCGACGGCATCGACCACGACCCGCACATCGAAGCCTTCCGCTTGCAACTGGAGTGTCGTCTGCAGCACGCAGACATGCGCTTCGCAGCCGCACACCAGCAGCGTGGGCGCGCTGCAAGGCGACAAGCGTGTCAAGGCCGCGCCAAAGGCAGGCGTGCCGCAGGAGCCAAAGGTGCTCTTTTCAACGCAATCGAGGTACAGGTTCGCCAATTCGGGCGCCGTGTGACCCAAGCCGCGCGGATATTGCTCGGTCGCCAGCGCCGGGATCGCCAGCATTTTCGCCGCTTGCGCCAGGATCACCGCATTGCGCAGCACCGCCGCGCCATCGTGTATCGCCGGCATCAGGCGCTGCTGAAAATCGATGATCAGCAACAGGCTGCGATCGGCATCGATCAAGCCGGCGTCATCAAGATTGTTCAAGCCAACATCGTTGGATTGCATCGACATGCTCCTCGGTAGTTGCAGGGTTTGCCGGGATGACAATCCTGCAATGTTTGACTATCGCATCAATGCGTGCGCCAGCGCAAATCTAATCGACGAGAAAGCCGGCGAAAGGCAGACGCGAAGGCAGCGCGATCGAAAAGCCATACAGCCGCTCCGGCAACAATCGTGCCAGCATGGCCTTGTCGCTGGCCACACCGACCACCGCATGCCCGGCTTGGCGCGTGTCGCGGCGCACGGTGCTGGTGACCGATTGCTCCAGCTCATCGGTGATGACCGCCACGATCGGTGCCTTGGCATTGGCCGTGCGTTCGACGACGATGCCCAATTCACCCGAGGCCAACTGGACAAAGTCGCCCGGCGGGTAAATGCCGAAAGTCTTGATCAACGCGGTCGCGATCGGCCCGCCGCTATCCTCGCGGTACAGTTGCCGGGTGGCCTCCTGCGGCGACAAAGCCGGGCGCAGAATGCGCGGACTGATCTTGGCCATGAAGACATCGCACACGTGCAGCACATTGGCCATCTCATCGATCTCGGTGCACCCTGCCGGATAACCGCTGCCATCTTGATGTTCATGGTGCTGCGCCACGGCGCGCAACCATTGGCCATCCTGCACCCCCAGTTGTTCCAGCAGGGCCACGCTTTGCTGCGGATGGCCCAGAATCTCCAGGCGCTGCGCAGTGCTCAATGGATCATCCTGGAGCGCCATCTTGCTTTGCGATTTCAGTATTGTCATGTTCATCGTCAGCGCGGCCTTGACCAGACTCATCAAGCGCTGCCGTGGCCATTGCAAATGACGCCCCAGCAAGATGCACAGCGTGGCCGTGTGCACGCAGTGCGCATGGCCATAGTTCGAGGCCTTGTATTGTTCCTGCCTGACGGCGCGGTAAATGCTGAAATCCGGATTAACATCGTGCAATTCGATCAGGTGGATGGCGAGCGCCTCCACCTGGGTGGCAAAATTGGCCTTGCGCTCGGGATAGGTGAGCAGCGTTTGCAAGCAATCGGGCGCCTGATCCCACAGCGCCATCAGACTCACGGCGCCATCGGGGATCAGCGCATCGCGCAGCAGTATGTTGGGAGTGGCGACCACTTCCGAGCGGTCGACAAAAGCGCCCAGGCGCAGCAAGTGATCGAGCTGACGGTCGGTGTCGATGCTGCGGCCGATGGCGAGCAGCAAATTGCCATACTGGTCGCGCACGCTCCATGGCAGGGGCAGGCCGAGCTCGATCTTGGAGCGCGGCAATCGAATCAATTTCATCAGTGATGCCTGAACAAAAAGTGGTTGAACGTGGGCTCGCCAGCAGCAAAGCTCAAGGGTTAGTGATCCTGGCCGCGCGCGGGGCCAGGCAGTGGCCCAGGATCGCCTCCGCCATCGCGTCGAGCGCGACGCTGCGATCGACCGCACCGAGCTTGACCGCTTCCTTGGGCATCCCGTAGACCACGCAACTCGCTTCGTTTTGCGCCAGCGTATAGGCGCCGGCGTCGTGCATTTCCTTCAAGCCGCGCGCCCCGTCATCGCCCATCCCGGTCATGATCACGCCCAGCGCATTCTTGCCGGCGCATTTGGCCACCGAGCGAAACAGCACGTCGACCGAAGGCCGGTGCCGGTTGACGACCGGCCCATCCATCACGTCGACGTGGTATTGGGCTCCGCTGCGGCGCAGCAGAAGGTGGTGGCCGCCCGGCGCGATCAAGGCCAGGCCAGGCACCACCCGGTCGCCTTGCCTGGCTTCGCGCACCTCGATCGCGCACAAGCCGTTCAAGCGCTGCGCAAACGCGGCGGTGAATTTTTCAGGCATGTGCTGCACGATGACGATACCGGGCGACACCCGCGGCATCGCCACCAGCACTTGCTCGAGCGCCTGGGTCCCGCCGGTCGAGGTGCCGATCGCCACCACCATCTGCGTGGTCTGGATCATCGCATTGCCATTACCGGCGGCCAGAATCACATCGGCCAGGTGCTTCACCGGCACCACAGGCGCAGCGACGCTGCGCGCAGCGAGCTGGCGCACGTTGGCGCCGGCGGCGGCGCGCACTGCGCCGATCAGATCGTCGGAAGCATCGTGCAGGAATTGCTTGAGGCCCAGGCGCGGCTTGGTGACGATCGCAAAGGCGCCCGCCGCCAGCGCGAGCAGCGTCGTTTGCGCCCCTTTTTCAGTGAGCGTCGAACAGATCACGACCGGCGTGGGGCGCTCGGCCATGATTTTTTTCAAAAAGGTGATGCCATCCATGCGCGGCATTTCCACATCGAGCACGATCACATCGGGCCACTGCAGGCGCATGCGCGCCATCGCCAGTATCGGATCGGCCACGGCGCTGATGACCTTGATCCCGGGCGCGGCATCGAGCAGCGC
>CANFGA010000449.1 GCA_947446335.1 Oxalobacteraceae bacterium
GCAAGACCGAGATCAGCCCGATGGTGCGCGATACACCTGTCCTGGCTGCGCTGGCTGGCGACGTGAAGGCAAAGGACTCGAATCAAACGATTCTGAAGAAGACCTTCCTGAACGGGTCAAGCCTGACCTTTGTCGGGGCAAACAGCCCGGGCGGCTTCCGGCGCATCACCGCGCGCGTTGTCCTATTTGACGAGGTAGATGGTTACCCGTCGGGAGGTGCTGGCAGTGAGGGCGACCAGATCGCATTGGGTACAAAACGTGCAGAGACATTTTGGAACCGCAAGATCGTGATTGGATCGACGCCGACAGTCAAGGGTGTCAGCCGGATCGATCGCAGCTGGGACGAAAGCGACCAGCGCCGGTACTTTGTGCCCTGTCCGCATTGCGGCGAGATGCAGTCGCTCGAATGGGGTGGGCCAGACACGGCGCACGGCTTCAAGTGGGATAAGGACGAGGCTGGCATCGGCTTGCCCGACACCGTGTATTACGTGTGCCGTGAAAACGGCTGCGTCATCCACGACATCGACAAGCCGGACATGGTTGCCGCCGGCGAGTGGCGCGCATCGAAGCCGTTCAACGGTCATGCCGGTTTTCATATCTGGGCCGGGTACAGCCTGTTCCCGAATGCGGCATGGCCGTACCTGGTCGCCGAGTGGCTGCGCGTCAAAGACGATCCGCTGGCCCGACAGACGTTTATCAACCTGGTTCTGGGCGAATGCTACGAGGACCGGGGCGACAAGGCACTGAACGAAACGCGGCTGCTCGAGCGCTGCGAGGTCTGGCCAGCTGAAGTGCCTGATGGCGTGGCCGTGCTGACGGTCGGCGTCGACACGCAGGATGACCGATTTGAAATCGAGATTACCGGGTGGGGCAAGAATGAAGAAAACTGGTCGGTCGATTTCGATGTGATCGCGGGCGATATGGAAACGCCCGGCCCATGGGACCGGCTGGACGAACATCTGAAGCGCATCTGGTATCGAGCAGACGGCCGAGGCTTCGAAGCAATGGCGGTTTGCATGGATAGCGGCGGGCACCACACGCAAAAAGTTTACGAGTTCTGCAAGGCGCGACTGGGACGGCGCGTCTGGGCCATCAAAGGCGAATCTGCGATCGGCGGCAAGCGCTCGCCGGTATGGCCGACGAAAAAACCATCGAGCCGCAACAAGGCAAGTTTTCGCCCAGTCATTCTCGGCGTCAATGCCGCGAAGGATTCGATCAGGTCGCGCCTGCACATCGAGGCGCACGGCCCTGGATTCATGCACTTCCCGGCCAGCCGCGATGTGAATTACTTTGCACAACTGACGGCAGAGCGATCGATTCGCAAAATGTCGGGAGGGCAGCATTACCGGGTGTGGGAACTTCCGCCAGGCCGTGCCAATGAGGCGCTCGATTGCCGGGTGTATTCCTATGCCGCGCTGTGCGGGCTGCTGCACCTAGGGCTCAAGCTCAACCGGCGTGCCGATGAGGTTGCATTGACGATCGCCGAACCGCTGGCCGAGCCGATGACAGGCGCGCCGGCATTCAAGGAGGTCGAGACGCTGATCAAGATAGTGACTGAGGCAATCAAGCCGACAGTGAAAAAGACAATGGCCAGCAGGCTAGCGAGGATTTAATGGCTTACCCACCACGAGCAGGACTGCTTGCCGGCCGCGCACGTTCACAATTGCAAGTGGACCTGAATGCGGCGCAGGCTGCATACATTCAACTTTCATCGGGTGCGAAAACTGCTTCGCTGTCTTATTCGCAAGGCGATGGATCGCGCTCGGTGACTTACACGCAAGCCAATATTGCCGATCTGTCGGCGCTGATTATCACGCTGCAGTCGGCATTGAAAATCGCGGGTGCACAACGTCGGCCGGTCAGGTTCAATTTCTGATGGATAACCCTGTTTCGATTCTCGGCCCCAATGGCTTGCCGTTCGCTACACCGAAGCGCAGCCGCGCCTCGATGCTGGTCGGCGCGAGTAACACGCCGTACGATGCGGCCGACCAGCGCGGCGACCACATGGCCAACTGGAACCCGTACCTGGGCTCTCCGGATGGCGATCTCAACATGTACCGCGACCGCATTGTGTCGCGCGTGCGCGATCTGGTGCGCAACGATGGCTGGGCGTCCGGCGCCGTCACGCGCATTCTGGACAATGCGATCGGGGCCAACTTCCGGCCGATCTTCAAACCGGATTATTTGGCGTTGGAAGCGCATACCGGTATCAAGGGTTTCGATCATGTTTGGGCGGACGAATACGGGCGTGCACTGGAAGCCGCATGGCGCACATGGGCCAATGATTCCGGCCATTATTGCGACACGCAGCGCAATCTGACTGTATCGCAAATGATGCGTCTCGCGTTCCGGCACAAGATCATCGACGGCGACGCGCTGGCAATGATTCACTGGATACCGAAGCGCCAGGGCGAAGGCGCCGCGCGCTATGCGACATCAATACAAGTGCTGGACCCTGACCGGCTGTCAAACCCGCAACTGCAGTTTGACCGCGACAACATGCGCGGCGGCGTCGAGATCGATGAATACGGATCGGCGGTCGCGTACCACATTCGCAAGGCGCACCAGGGCGACTACTACAGCGCAGCCAAGGCCGTGACGTGGGAACGCATCGAGCGCGAAACAAGCTGGGGTCGGTCGATCATCGTCCACGATTTCGACCAGGAGCGCGCAGCGCAACATCGTGGCGGCGCCGGCATCTTTGCGCCTGTCGTGCAGCGCCTGAAAATGCTGGTGAAATACGACGGCGCCGAGCTCGATGCATCAATCATCAATGCCATTTTTGGCGCATACATTGAAAGCCCGTACGACCCGGCAATGGTTGAGCAGGCGCTTGGCGGCGATGGCGATGAGGGCAGCGTCGGAGCTTATCAAGATGAGCGCTCCGCATTTCACGGCGATCAAAAAATCAAGCTCGGTGGCGCACGGATGCCGATCCTGTTCCCTGGAGAAAAGATCAACGCCGTCACGGCGGCGCGCCCGAACAGCAATTTCAAGGACTTCGAAGGAGCCGTGCTGCGCAACTTCGCCGCCGGTACCGGACTGTCCGCGCAGCAAGTCAGTAACGATTGGTCTGATGTCAATTACAGCAGCGCACGCGGCGCCATGCTCGAAGCGTGGAAGACGCTGTCGCGCCGGCGCAATGATTTCGCTGTCGGGTTCTGCCAACCGATTGTCTGCGCCTTCGTCGAAGAAGCGATGGAAGTGGACAACTTGCCGATGCCCGCCGGCGCGCCGCCGTTTGCAGCGTTCCGCGCAGCCTACTCGCGCACGAAATGGATGGGTCCCGGCAAAGGCATCATCGATCCGGTCAAGGAGCGCCAGGGCGCCATCCTCGGCATGGATGCGGCCCTGTCGACGCTGGAAGACGAGGCGGCTGAACTGGGCGGCGTGGACTGGCGCGAAACGGTGGCGCAGCGCGCGATCGAGATCGCCCGCTTCAAGGAATTGGGGATCCCGCTACCTGAATGGGCTGCGGGC
>CANFGA010000450.1 GCA_947446335.1 Oxalobacteraceae bacterium
CCGCCAGTCATCTTGCCGACATCGGCGGCGCGGTCGATGATCTTCAAGTGGCCTTCGCTGTCGAACACGCCGGCGTCGCCGGTGTGGAAATAGCCGTCGGCATCGATGACTTCCGCCGTGGCGTCGGGCCGCTTGTAATAGCCGCTCATCGTCGAGACCGACTTGACCAGCACTTCACCGCTGGGGGCGATCTTCACTTCGACGCCGGGCGCCGGCAAGCCGACGCTGTCGAACTTGATGTTGCCGTCGGGCTGCAAACAGACATAGGCGCAGGTTTCGGTCGAACCATACAATTGCTTCAAGTTGATGCCGATCGAGCGATAGAAGCGAAACAGATCGGGCCCGATCGCCGCGCCGGCGGTGTAGGCGACGCGCACGCGCGAGAGGCCCAGTACGTTTTTCAACGGTCCGTAGACCAGCAACTGGCCGATGCCGTAGGCGAGCTTGTCGGACGCCGATACCGGTTTGCCATCGAGCAAATCGGCGCCGCAGCGCTTGGCCACGGCCATGTAATGGTGAAACATGCGGCGCTTGAGCGGGCTCGCATCTTCCATCCGGATCATGACGCTGGTGAGCATGTTCTCGAACACGCGCGGCGGCGCAAAATAGCAGGTCGGGCCGATTTCGCGCAAATCGATCAGCACCGTGTCGCCCGACTCGGGGCAGTTGACGGTGAAGCCGGCCACCAGTGCTTGCGCCAGAGAAAACAGGCAGTCGCCCACCCATGCCATCGGCAGGTAAGACAGGATGTCTTCGGCGTCGGTCAAATGATCGAAGCTGACGCCGCCGCTGCCGGCCGCGAGCAGCGCCGCGTGGCTCTGGCAGACGCCCTTCGGTTTGCCGGTGGTGCCCGACGTGTAGAGCATGACGGCGGTATCCTGGGCCTGGCCGTTTGCTACTGCCTGATCGAAGAAGCCGGGGTTGGCCAGGTCGTAAGCGCGTCCGCGTTCTTGCAATGCTGCGTAGGAAATGAGTTGCGGCTGCTTGTAGTGGCGCATGCCGCGCTCGTCGTCGAACACGATGTGTTGCAGATGGGGATACAAGTCGTGGACTTCGAGCAGCTTGTCGACCTGTTCCTGGTCTTCGACAATCGCGTAATGGATGTCGGCATCGTCCAGCACATAGGCCATGTCGGCCGCTGGCGCATCCTGGTACAGTGGCACTGGCACGCCGCCCAGACATTGCGCCGCCAGCATCGCCCAGTACAGGCGCGGACGGTTGTCGCCGATGATGGCCAGGTTGCTGCCACGCTTGAAGCCCAGCGCCGCCAGGCCGCAGGCCAGCGCACGCACTTCGGCGTTGACTTCAAGCCAGGACCAGGTTTGCCAGATGCCCAGATTTTTTTCGCGAAATGCCGGCTTGTGCGGGCGTAGCTGTCCGTGTTGCAACAACCGGCGCGGGAAAGTCTGCATTTCTGCATGGTTCGTTGTCTGCACTGCGTCTCCTTGTCATTCTTGTCGCTTTTGTAACCGGAACTTGACTATCAGTTCCTGTTCAGTGGGCATTTTGTGCAATCATAGTAGCCTTCGCTGGATCACATAGTTGTCTTTTTGGAGACATTTGGCGCAATTTCGATGTTGCGCTGCAATACGATGATGCATACACCTATTGGATTGAAAGAAACGCTGCGCTCGGCGATCTGGGCCCGCGACCTGACACCTGAGCAGATGGCGCGCGTCGAAGCCGATTGCTTCGAACACGGCGTGGCCAAGGGCGGCTTTGTCTGCCACAAGGGGGAAGCGGTCGAGAATTGGATAGGGATCATCAGCGGGATGGTGAAGATGAACAACTTTTCACCCAACGGCAAGAGCGTCACGTTCAGTGGCGTGCCGCCCGGAGGCTGGTTCGGCGAAGGCTCGCTGTTGAAGAACGAGACGCGCAAATACGATGCGATGGCGCTGCGCGAGAGCCGCATCGCGCGCATGCCGGCCCCGACCTTTCATTGGCTGCTGGAAACGAGTCTGCCTTTCAACCGATTTTTATTGATGCAGCTTAACGAGCGTCTCGGTCAGTTCATCGGCATGGTCGAGGGTGACCGTTTGCTCGATTTGAACACCCGGGTTGCGCGCTGCCTGGCGTCGATGTTCAATGCGCATCTTCATCCTGGCAGCGACACGTTGTTGCAAATTTCACAGGAAGAAATCGGCCTGCTGTCGGGTTCATCGCGCCAGCGTGCCAATTGCGCGTTGCAAGTGCTGGAAAAATGCGGTTTGCTGCGCATCGACTATGGCGGCATCCGCGTGCTCGATCTCGATGGCTTGCGCCGCTATGAAGGCTAATATTCAAGTCCGCGCCAGCCTCGGCGCGGAGCCATTCTGTTCAGCGAACCATCAGCCGAACGGACGCACGCCGATCCAGCGCTCGTGCAGCCACAACGCAAACACGGCCCAGGCCACCAGAGCGATCGCCAGCGTGGCCAGCGTGCCGCCCATGGTGCCGGCCGGATAGACGGTGCCTGCGGCCCGGTCGCGCCGGCGCGATGCGCTGAAACAGACGATCGCCCAGGCCAGGAAGCTGCCGAACAGGATCAGGTCGGCCAGATTGCCGTTGGCCAGCAAGTGGGCCAGCGCCCAGACCTTCACGCCCAGCAGCATCGGGTGCCGCAAGCTGGACTTGATGCGGTTGCGCGGCACATAGGCAGCAGCGAGCAGCACGAAGGCGATCGCCGTCAGCAGCGCCGCGATATGGCGCATCGGCAGCGGTGGCACCCACAGCACGATCGGCGCTTGCCGCGCCAGGCCATAGCCATGCACGACCAGCACCAAGCCGAGCAGCGAGATCAGCGCGTAGCCGGCCTTCCACCCAAGTTCGCCGAAGCGCATGCGCAGCGCCGTGCGGCGTTCGTCGGCGATCATGCGGATCGAATGCATGCCCAGAAAAATGATCAAACCAAGAATCAATATCGTCATCGTTGTCAACTTTAAAAAGAGAGTGTGCGCGGTTGGCCCCCCATTCTAAAGGTTGATATTGCATAGCCCCAACTATTGCCCGGCAGCGGCAAACTCCAGTTCGAACTTCTGACCGAAGCTCTGGCCCTGTCACGACGCGCAATCGCGGTATGATGGAGCGATCATGCAAACACCAGACCACAGCCCCATCGCGCAGCGCCTGGCGCAATTGCGCAGCGCCATGCGCGCACACGCCATCGACGCCGTCATCGTCCCCACCAGCGACCCGCATCTGTCCGAATATGTGCCGGCGCACTGGCAAGGGCGCTCCTGGCTGTCCGGCTTCACCGGTTCCAGCGGCACCTTCATCGCGACCCAGGATTTTGCCGGCGTATGGACCGATGGCCGCTACTGGACCCAGGCCGAACTGGAGCTGGCCGGCAGCGGCGTCGAATTGATGAAGATGCCTTCCGGCAACAGCTTGCAGCATCTCGACTGGCTCGCCGCCAACTTGCAAGCGGGCCAGGCGGTCGCCGTCGATGGCTGCGTGCTGGGGCTGGCCACGGCGCGCTTGCTGAAGGCGGCCTTGAC
>CANFGA010000451.1 GCA_947446335.1 Oxalobacteraceae bacterium
AAAGCCGGCGATCCCGTTGTAAGGATTGGGAATGAGCGCAGCGCCTTCGGCAAATTCAGCCATCTTCAGGCGTTGCAAATTCTCGGGCGCGTTCAAGTCGACCGTCTTGCCCGCTTCGCGCGCCATGTCAAGCACGCGCCGTTCGATGTTGAGCCGGCCTTCGAGATGCAGCACCAGAGGCAAACCGAGCGCCTGCGCCGCAGCCTGGCGCGTATGGTCGTCCGGCGTGGCGCCGATGCCGCCGCAGCAAAACACGATGTCGCCGCTGGCGAAGGTGCGCTTGAGCGTGGCGGCGATGCGATCCTGATCGTCGGCCAGGTACTCGGCCCAGGTCAATTGCAAGCCGCGCGCAGAGAGCAGTTCGACCATTTTGCTGAAATGCTGATCGCGGCGCTTGCCCGACAAAATTTCGTCGCCGATGATGATGAGTCCGATGGTCATGGCCATTCTTTCGTTGGTTGAGCCGGGTCCGCTATCGTTTCAATGGGTGCGGCGCGCAACTGGCGCAGCGCTTCCAGGCAATAATATTGAAACCACAAGCCGGTAAAAATAAAAATCAGCACGTACAGCCAGATCGAGGCTGCGGCCAGGAAGGGAAAAAATACCACAGACAGCACCGCACCGCCCAGCCACAACAAGCCCGGCACTGCCCCGGCCAAGCCGGACACGATGCCGATCGCCAGCAAGGGCCGCCGATGCAGACGCATGATCTGGCTGCGCTCGGCTGCGCTGGCATGCTCGGCCAATGCATCGTAAGCCACCACGCGATAAGTGAGCCATCCCCACAGCAGCGTCTGCACCAGCAGCGCCAGCGGCGGCAGCACGTACAGCGGCAGCGTCAAGCACCAGAGGACGATGAAAATCAACGATACCGCGCTGGCGCCGAACAGGCTGCCGAACCAGCTGCCGCCGCGCTTTTTTTCCAGCAGTGAAAAATGACGACCGCCGACATGGCGCACGACGACCGGCATCGCGACCAGGCCGATGAAGATCAACGCGGTCAGCACCATCAGCGGCAGCAGCAGCAGCATCGCGATCAAGGGCACGATCACGATTTTCAACGCGCCCATGCCAAACGTGGCCAGCACGCCGCCGCTGATGCTGAAGCCGTCGTGCGCGCCGAACCAGGCGCCCACGCCATCGACCAGGGGCTGCAACCCCAGCCAGAGCAGCACGCCCCAGACCAGCACCGACAACAGGAATGGCAGTACGCTCAGCAGCAACATCTTGCCGTGCAACTGCGACAACAGGGCCCTGCCGTAAGCGTTGATCACTGCCCGCATCAGCTGCGCACCAGGCTGTCCACCATCCGCGTCAAGCCCAGCCATTGCTGGTGCCAGAAACCGCGCCCGTAGGACCGTCCCGGCACGATCACGCCAGCAGCATTTTTTTGCGGAAATTGGTCGCCCACACCGGTGGCGACGAATTCAGGTCGGAAATTGGCACTGCGAAACACGATATCCCAGATCGGAAACAGGACCGCGAAATTGCATCCGGCAGCATGGCGCTTGCCGTCTGAAGCAAGCACGACACCGGCGTCGATCGCATGGTGCATACGGTGATAGCGCGGCGACACCAGAAAACGCTCGCCGATGGCGCCAAAATGGAGCCGAATATTGGCATGTTGCAAGCTTTGCAGGATACGCGAGACCGACACCAGCAGCACGTACTGAGCCGGTGGCACCCCGATGCCGAGCGCAATAAGGGCCATGTAAATGTCGCGCATCGCATCGTCGAGCAAGTGATTGCGATTGTCGCTCCACAAGTTCATGTCTTGCTGGCTGTGATGCAGGCTGTGCAAGCTCCACCACCAACGATAGGTATGAGATCCACGGTGATACCAGTAATCGAAAAAATCGAGTACCAGCAGATACAACAGGAAGCTCGCGACCGGACCCAGATTGGGCCACAGGCTGTCCAGGCTCACAGGATGGATATTGTCAAAGCGCAGCATCCCGGCCACGCCATCCATCAACGGGTCGAGCGTGAAAAAAATCAGGATCGGAAACAGCCCGAGCCGATGCAGCGCCGTATATAAAAAATCGTTCCAGCGCGCGCGCGCATCGCCGATCTTTTGTACCGGAAACCAGGCTTCCAGAGGGCGCAGCACGGCAAACAGCAAGGCCAGTTCGCACACGCCGATCAAGAACCACTCGGTGCCTTCGAACGCTTCCTCGGTATAGGCGCCCAGCCCCAGCAAAAATATCGCCGGCTGCACGGCGCCCTGGAACAGCCAGCCCTGGACCGTGCCGAACAGATCGATCAAGAATTGCATCATCAGAAATAACTCACGGTCGCTTTGAAGAAGAATAATCGGGATGTGCACGCAGTGTAGCAAAGCAGAAGCCTTGTTGCTGCAGGCCGACGATCAACGGTTCCAGGTTGGCCGGCGCCCACGGATCCTTGCGCGACCAGATCCCCATGTGGGCGACAAAAATGTCGCCATCCTTCAGATTGGCCAGCGAGCGCGCCAGCAAGACCGGGTTCGAGACCGCTTCGCTGGCCAGTTCGTCGCCCGAAAATCCCGCCTTGGCCCAGCCGACATGGTGATAGCCACAAGCCTCGCCGGCAGCGAGCGTGCGCTGCGAGACCCGCCCGCCAGGAGCGCGCCAGATCGGATCCAGGCGCTCTCCTGTCAATTGCTGGAAGCGGCGATCGACGCGCTTGAGCTCTTCGCAATACTGCGCGGCGCTCCATCGGAGCTTCTTGCCGGCATCGAGGCCGAACTGCGGCTTGACCAGGATCGCATCGCCCGTAGCACCCGCATCGCCTTGCAGATAGACATGGTCGAAAGTGTGCGAACCGAAAGCATGACCTTCGGCCACGCGCGCCTTCCAGTAAGGCGCCCAGGATGGATCGAGCGAATGATCGCCGCGCGTGGTTTTTTCATTGGCCATGAAAAACGTGGCCTTGACCTGGTGCCGCTTCAATGTCGCGGCGATCAACTCGGCCTGGGATTGGCTGCCGGTGTCGAACGTCAGGTAAATCGTGCCCTTGCAGGCTGGCGCGGGCACGCCAGCCTGCGCCGCCAACCAGGTCATCAGCAAGGCGGGAAAGACGGCAGATCGGATCGCGTTCATGGCATGCACTTTTCTTACATGCGGGGCGAATGGTTGATGAAATACACGCCGTGCGGCGAGCGCCCGACCGGAATCAGCTTGATCACCTTGCGCGTGGCGATGTCGATCACCGCCACCTTCTTGATCCAGCGCAGCGTCACCCACATCGTCTTGCCATCGGCGGTGATTTCCATGCAATCGGGGCCGCCCGGAACATCGATGGTGCCGACGTTTTCCAGCGTGTTCTGATCGATGATGTTGATCGTGTTCGAGACCCGGTTCGAAACAAAAATGTGGCGCTTGTCGCCCAGCGCGCGGAAATTGTGGGTCCCGGCGCCAGCCTTGATGCGCTTCACCGTCTTGCGGGTGCGCCAGTCGATGACTTCGACGTAATCGCTACCCATGATGCCAACGAGCA
>CANFGA010000452.1 GCA_947446335.1 Oxalobacteraceae bacterium
CTGTCGTGCTGGCCCCGGTGGGCGCGCCGCTGTTTCGCTGGCAAGTGCCGGCCAACCAGGCCAATTTCATCGCCGAACGCAGCGCTGCGCTGACCCAGTGGCGCGCTCAAGCCACGCCAACCATCACGCGCCTGCTGCCAGGTTGCGGCATCGAACTGTTGCTGCCAGAAGCCTATTATGTCGCTTGCCGCGAAGCAGACAAGCTCATACGCCCGGTCTCGATCCGCGCTGCAGTGCATTACCTGACCCACACGCTGGCGATCGAGCCGGCCGAATTGCGCGCCGTGATCGCCGGTTTCGGTGAAGAAGCAGGCGATGGCCAGATCGATGAATATCGCGTCGGCTTCACGCTGCGCCAATCGCCCGAAGTGGTCTACGGCATTGTCTGGCCGCTGTATGGTCAGGAAGATGAAGACGGCACTCCAGCCGAAGGACTGGCCGGTTTGGCTGGTATCGCCGGCGCGCCGATCGACGATATTCTGACCCACCTGAACGCTGCCGGCGTCACCCAGATCAAGCGCCACGGCGAACGCTATGTTGCCGAATTCTGCGACGACTGCGGCGCGCCGCTGTTTGCCGATCCGGCAGGCGAATTGGTGCATGCAGAAATGCCGGAAGACACGCCGCAAGGCACCGAGCATTTCCACTGACCGCAGTGGGTGTCGCAACAGCGTGTTGCGACACCCTTTCACCTCACACCTTACCCGTCTGCCGTGGCCAGATCGCGCCACGTTTCAGAGACAACGCAGCGAGAAGTGAGCGCAGAGACACTTGCCTGCACCAGCGTATCGATGTATCAATAAAACAACAAGAAGTCAGGACGAGTGCGCCTTTGTAAAAAGTGATGGTATATTGGCTACGTTAATATTTGAATATTAATTCAGGTAAATATAGTTGAAATGATTGCCACTCACCTAACAGGGTTTTTATGAAAAAGCACTTGCTCGTCGCACTCGTCGGTACTGCATTGATCCTTCCTGTCGCCGCTCAGGCTGAAGGCGCATACATCGGCGCCAGCGTCGGTAGCGCCGAAAGCAAACTCAGCACCAATGGCATCTCGCTGAAAGACAGCGACACCGGATTCAAATTGACTGCCGGTTACGATTTCACAAAAAACTTCGGCGTCGAAGTCGGCTATGCGGATCTGGGCAAGCCATCAATCGCCGCCGGCGGCGACCGTGCCACTGCAGAGCCGCGCTCCTACTATCTGGCCGGCACCGCGACCTATCCGATCGATGAAGCGTTTTCAGTTTTTGCCAAGGCTGGCGTGACGAATAACCACACAAAACTCGGCGCAACCGGGGTCCCGACCGAAAAATTCACGCATACCGCCGCCATCCTCGGCGTCGGCGCAGCCTACAACTTCACGAAAAACATTGCCGGAGTCATCGAATATGAAAACTTTGGCAAAACCGTGGACGAGCAAGGCGGCAATCTGAAGAGCGACATGGTATCGATCGGCTTGCGTTATAAATTTTAAACTTTACAAGTTTTAAACTTGATCAATTCTGAAGTCTGGCAGCGATGATTGCACGCCGAGCGTCGCACTGCAGCGCGGCTTCAAACCAAAAAAACCTGGATCTGCATCCAGGTTTTTTTGATAACAACGTCAGTTTTTGTCAAACATGAATCCGGTCTGAAACCAGCCGCATGATCCAAAGCCAGCCGATCACCAGCTTGAAAACGGATGCGTGACCAGGCTGGAATTGTAATAGCGCGCCTCGCCGGTCACTTCGATCCCGGCCCAGCCTGGCTTGGCAAAAGCCTGGTTTTCCGTCTCCAGTTCAATCTCGGCCACCACCAGGCCGGCATTGGCGCCCAGAAATTCATCGACTTCCCACACCATGCCGTCGAAGTCGATCCGGCGCCGGTATTTCTCGATGATCGGTTGCTGGCACAAGCCTTCCAGCAACTCGGTCGCGTCAGGCACCGGAATCGGATATTCCCACTCGCCGCGCGCCGCTCCCACGCTGCGGCCCTTGATCGTCAGCCACGCCAGATTGCCCTCGACGCGCACCCGCACCACACGCCCCGGATCGGACGACAGATAACCCTGGCGCAACAGGACCGGCTGGCCCAAGCTGCGCCAGGCATCCGAGCAAGGCAGGAACTTGCGTTCGATTTCGATCCCCATCACTGATCCATGGCCAGCAAGATAGGCTGCAGGATGGCAGCACCCAGTTGCGCGCTGCGAGCGCCATTCCAGCCCACCTCAGGATGCGGCAAATCGGCATTATCCTTGAACGGCATCTCCAGCGTGAGCGCCAGACAGCCGAAACTGTGGCCGACGTATTTCGAGGCCAGCTTCAGCACGTCTTCGCGGTACTTGCCCGACGCATAGCCGAACTGATCCTGGAAATCCGGACTCGCATGCTTGTAATGCGCAATGAAGGCTTGCTGCTGCGCAGCTTGGGCTGGCGTGAAGTTGTCCAGCATCTCGTTGCCGGCCACGAAATTGTACGGCAGCGCTTCATCGCCATGGATATCGAAGAACATGTCGCAACCGACTTCATGCAGGCGATTTTTCACGCACAGCACTTCCGGGCTACGCTCTTGGGTCGGCGTCATCCACTCGCGGTTCAGGTTTGCGCCAGCAGCATTGGTGCGCAAATTGCCCAGCACCGAGCCATCCGGATTCATGTTGGGCACGATGTAGAATGCCGCACGCGCCAGCAACTTGCGCGCGAACGGATTGGCGTCATCCAGCAAGGCGTCGATCAGCCCCTCGATGAACCACTCGGCCATCGTCTCGCCCGGATGCTGGCGCGCGATGAACCAGATCTTTTTCTCGGCTGCGGAGTTGCCGATGACCACCAGATTCATGTCGCGCCCTTCGACGCTGCTGCCCAGATCCTCTACCCGCACCAGGGGATGGCCAGCCAACTCGCCCAGCAAGCTCAGATGGCGCTGCCACGAATACGGTTCGAAATAAGCGTAATAGATGCTGTCGTGTTGCGGCGTGTGAGAGATCGTCATCACCATGCCGTCGAACGAGGTCGGGACCCGGAACCAGTGCTCGCTGTCATAACTGGCCATCGCCTGGTAATCCTTGAACCCGTCGGGAAACGTGGCCTGTCCCGCGTTCAAGAAACGCATGGTACAGGCCAGTCCCAGTGCGCCCTGCAGGCGGAAATGGAACCACTGGCGGATATCGGCATGGCTATCCTGACGCAAATTCAAATCGATGGCATTCGCGCGGTCGGCGCTGAGCACATCGATGGCGCCGGAGTCGAAATTCTGGCTGATTTTGATGCTCATTGGTAATCCTTGAAAGTGGGAAGTACAGCAGCCATCCTTGTGGGAGGGCTTGATGCGGCGACAACTGATCGCGGGTCCATTCTGCGCTGTTTTATCGAGTTTCGCAAAGCCGCGCACGCGCAGGACAGCTGATCGGCTGCGCGACTGTGCAGGATCTCGCCATGCGAAGTCGGGCATGAAACTTGTTTTTTTAGGAGCGCAATAATCAGATAGAATTGC
>CANFGA010000453.1 GCA_947446335.1 Oxalobacteraceae bacterium
CCCAGCGTATCGACGCGGGTCCGGTCCAGCGCCACCGCGGGCAGCATCGCGCCTGCGGTGATGCGGGCCTGCAATTGCGGCGCCTGGTCTTGCGGCACCGCGAACACCACATCGATCGGCGTCAATTGCGTGATCACCGCGATGCCGGCGGCATCACTGGCATTGATCAAGTTACCGGCATCGACAACGCGCAAACCGACGCGCCCGCTGATCGGGGCGACCACCTTGCAGTAGGCGAGATTGAGGCGCGCCACGCCTTCGGCGGCGCGGTCGGTCATCACGGTGCCTTCGAGTTGCTTCACCAGCGCGACCTGGGTATCGACTTCCTGGCGCGCGATCGAGTCTTGCGTCAGCAGGGTCTGGAAGCGCCTCAAAGTCAAGCGCGCATTGTCGAGCTGCGCTTCATCGCGCTGACGCTGGCCCGATGCCTGCAACAGCGCCATCTCGAACTGGCGCGCATCGATCAATGCCAGCACCTGGCCTTCCTTGACCATCTGGCCTTCCTTGAACAGAATGGTTTGCAAGATGCCCGACACTTGCGGGCGCAGCGTCACGCTGGCTGCCGCCGTCACCGTGCCCAGCGCATCGAGCACCACCGGCAAATTCATCTGCATTGCGGTGGCCACGCCGACAGTGGTGGTGTTCATGCCGCCGCGCCCACCCTGGGCCGCCACCGGATCAGCCGGATGGGTCAAATACCACGCCAATCCACCGAGCGCAACCGTTGCGAGCACGGCGATGATGGCGCCGACGATGCGGCGCTGGCGCAATCCTGACGGGTTCTGCTCGGTTGGTTTTTTTGGCGCTGTCGCTTGCGTATCCATCGTTGGTCCTTTGCACGCCGCAAGGGTGCGGCGCGTGAATAATATGGTTCGCTGCGAGTACTGAAACCAGGGATCATCAGTGCGCAGCGCTTGATGCGCGGACTCTACCATGGACTGCGCCCGCTGCCCTGCCCGTACGGAAACAATACGCGGGACAAAAGCGCTACAGGCGGGCAGTGCAAACGGGATACGGCAGCAGCCTTGGCTGTTGGCGACAGAGTGGCACAGCCCCTTGCCGGCCCCGGTACCGGGGCCGGCAAGGACGCTACATGCCGTTACAAACTCATAACAAATCTCCAGGGCCAGGCATCAGGGCGGCGTGCACAGGCAATGCGTGAGCGCCATGAACGGCTTGCGCGCATCCTGAATCCCGGACAGCCAGGCAAATTCGCCGGCAATGCCGAGCGCAGCGCGCGGCGGCAAGCCGCTGGCTGCCAGCCCCAGCTTGACGTGCTGATCGAGTCCGAACGCAGAAAATACATCAGCCGCATTCACGCCGAACAAGCCGACCACGCGCTCGAAGCGCGAGCTTTCCGGTTCGATGTAAGAGACCCGGTAGCCGGCGGCGAGCTTGGCGCGTTTGGCGGCCGAGGCCAGCGCATCCTGGTAACTGCCGATGGTGTCGACCAGGCCGCGCTCTTTTGCTTGCAAGCCGGTCCAGACCCGGCCCTGCGCCACTTCATTGATTTTTTCAGGCGTCGTGTTGCGCGCCTTGGCCGCCTTGTCGGTGAAGTCGGCGTAGATATGGTTGATGCTGCTCTGTATCAGTTGCCCCAGGCGCGGATCGAGCGGGCGCAGCGGATTGCCGGCATCGCCCAGCCAGGTCGTCGTCACGCCGGCAGTGTGGATGCCGAGCTTGTCGATGACCTTCTCTGCCGTGGGCAAGATCGCGAACACGCCGATCGAACCGGTGATCGTGGTCTGGTCAGCGATCACTTCGTCGGACGCCATCGAAATCCAGTAACCACCCGAAGCGGCGACATTGCCCATCGACACCACGACCGGTTTGCCCGCTGCGCGCGTCAATTCGAGTTCGCGCCGGATCAATTCGGACCCGAACGCGCTGCCGCCGGGCGAATCGACGCGCAGCACGATGGCCTTGATCCGCTCGTCTTCGCGCGCCTGGCGAATCAGGTTGGCAGTGGACAAGCCGCCGATCGCGCCCGGTCCTTCGATGCCATCGCTGATTTCACCGACCGCGACCACGACGCCGACCGCATCGCCACTGCTTTTGGGATGCTGGCGCGCCAGATAATCGGCGAACCCGATCTGACGAAAACTCTTGCCTTCGGCGTCCGCTGCTCCGCGCGCCATCAACAGCGTGCGCACCTGATCGCGCGTCTTCAAGCCATCGACCAGCTTGGATGCCAACGCCACCTTGGCCATGTCGCCCGAGGCGTCGCTGGCCAGGCGCGTCAAGTCGTTGATGCCAGCCATCAAGTGGCCCTCGGGCAGCTTGCGCGCCGCCTCGACTTCGCTGGTGTAACTGTTCCACAGCGCATTGTTCAGATACGATTCCGCCTCGGTGGCGGCCGTTGACGGGCCGTTGGCGATGTAGGGCTCGGCGAAACTCTTGTAAGTGCCGACCCGCATCAGGTTGACCGTGACGCCGAGCTTGTCGAGCGCATCGCGGTAATAATTGCGGTAGCGGCCAAAACCGTCGAGCAAGACCACGCCCATCGGATGCATCAGCACTTCGCTGGCGTGCGCTGCCACCATGTACTGGCGCTGATCGAAGCTCGAGCCCCAGGCCAGCACCGGCTTGCCGCTGGCGCGAAAGCGATCCAGCGCGGCGCCCACTTCGCGCAGCAGCGCCAGGCCGCCGGCACCTTGCATGTCGTCCAGCAGCAACACTGCGCCGCTGATGCTGGAATCCTTGGCTGCAGCATCGAGTACCGTCAGGATATCGCGCAGCTGAACCGTTTTCTTGGCATCGCCGCGCACGTTCGACATCACGGTGTCGCGCACGCTGGCGCTGTGTTGCTCGACCAGTTGCCCTTTCAAGTCCAGCACCAGCGTCGTCTTCGCCGGCAGCGGCTTGATGTTGGCGCCGCCGGAAAATACATACACCAGCAACAGGACCAAGCTCAAGAAGAGCAAATTCAATACCAGGCGCCGGGTGGCATCGAGCGTGCGCCAGACAAAGCGCAGGGCGCGAAAAATCAAAGGAAACGGATTCAGGGACATCAATACTCCGAAAAATTGGGGGGAACAGTCAAACTGTAAGCGAAAATGCCGGATCGGTCATCACAAATTCGCCTGCCGCCCCATTCCAAGGCCGCGTCAGAAGGCGCACTGCAACAGCACTAGCTGCGCTGTTCTGCTTGCTGCCCGGCCAACTGGCTCAGCAGCGGCGCCAGGCTGGCAGCCAGGTCGGCAAAGTCTTGCGCGCCCCGACTGGCGGGTGCGTAATAGCGCGCCGGCTTGCCGACAGCGAAGGCTTCGGCCAGCTTGATGTCGTTGCGCACACCGTTCAAGACCCTGTGTGCACCGAACTGACGAGCGACCTCGCCGTTGATGCTGCGGTGCTGGCGGATATGCTCGGCAGCCATCATCGGCAAGAAACCGAGCAGCTTCAAGCCCGGATTCTGGACCGACATGACCTTGAACAGGACGCGCATCAATTGCCTGATCCCTTCGAAAGAGAG
>CANFGA010000454.1 GCA_947446335.1 Oxalobacteraceae bacterium
CGCGGCGACATGGCCAGCGAAGTCCAGGCCTACCTCGCCGCCGGCATCGACGGCTTCTTCACCGACGATCCGGCAGCGGGCCGCGCCGCAGTGCGCGCCTACCAGGCAAAAGCGGCCCGTTGAGCCCGCGCCGCGCCAGCCGCGTCAGCGTGCGCCCGATAGCCGCCAGTTGGTGTGCGGCGGGCGGCCCGGCAACGCGAGTTGCGCCACCGAGCGCGGCGCGCTGCTGACAACCTGGCCGCGGCGCACGACATAGCGGCGCGCCGCGCGCAGACGGATCGCCTCGACCGGGCTGCCGGCGTCCAGTACCACCAGATCGGCGTGGCAACCCGGCGCCAAGCCGTAGCCATCGAGGCCGAGAATGCGCGCCGGCGTCTCGGTGACGGCAAGAAAACACGCATGCATCGCCTGCTGGCCGGTCATCTGCGCCACATGCAAGCCCATGTGCGCCACTTCCAGCATGTCGGCCGAACCCAGGCTGTACCATGGGTCCATCGCGCAATCGTGGCCGAAGGCGACGTCGATGCCCGCTTCCAGCATTTCAGGCACGCGCGTCATCCCACGCCGCTTCGGATAGCTATCCTGACGCCCCTGCAGCGTGATGTTGATCAGGGGATTGGCAATCGCTGCGACGCCGCCTTCACGGATCAACGGCAGCAATTTGCTGACATAGTAATTGTCCATCGAATGCATCGACGTCAGGTGCGAGCCGGTGACCCGGCCGTGCAAGCCGAGGCGGTTGCTGTGGAAGGCCAGCGTCTCGATGTGGCGCGACATCGGATCGTCCGATTCGTCGCAATGCATGTCGACCATCAAGCCGCGCTCGGCCGCGAATTCGCAGAGCAGGCGCACCGATTCGGCACCCTGCTCCATCGTGCGCTCGAAATGCGGAATGCCGCCGACCACATCGACCCCCATCGCGATCGCGCGCTTGAGGTTGTCGAACGCGCCCGGGCTGCGCAGCAAGCCATCCTGTGGAAACGCAACCAGTTGCAGATCGAGATAAGGCGCGACCAGCCGTTTCACTTCGAGCAAGGCTTCGACCGCCAGCAAGCGCGGATCGCTGATGTCGACATGCGAGCGGATCGCCAGCAAGCCGCGCCCCACCGCCCAGTCGCAATACGTCAATGCGCGTTCGACCAACGCCTCTTGCGTCAAATGCGGCTTCAATTCGCCCCAGACGGCGATCCCCTCCAACAGCGTGCCCGATTGATTCACGCGCGGCAAACCGTAGCTCAGCGTGGCGTCCATATGAAAATGGGCGTCGACAAAAGGCGGCGTGACCAGGTCGCCCTCGGCATCGATTTCGCGCGCACCCGCTTGCGCCAGCGCCGGGCCGACGGCGACAATGCGCCCGTCGTTGATCGCGATATCGATTTGCTGGCGGCCATCGACCAGGCTGGCATTGCGTATGACGAGATCCATGTCCATCTGCTGCTCCCTGTGAGTGTCGTGCATGGTGAATGCGGCAGCTTATTTCTTCCAGTATCCCGATTCGGGTTCATAGCAAGTGGCATCGATTTCAGCGATTTTCTCTTGCATCGCCTGCTGCGCATCCAGAATGGCTTGATTGTAGACCGAGGGGCCGATTTCACGCAGGCAAAAGTCGAGCAGCAGTTTCGCCTTCAACGTGCCGACCGGCTCGTCCATGTTCTCGGCACAGTAACGCTGGATCGACGCCAGCAGACGCTGCTCCACATCCTGTTGCAATTTGATGGCCATGTTTTTCCTGTGCGATGTTGTCTGTGGTGTTGCTTATTGTATTGCCTGTTGTATTGCAATATGCAACTTCCCCGGTGCCAAAGAAATAACTTTCCAACGAGGTAATTCGCCGCTAAACTGATTCTTTTGCAGTGCATCATTCACTCGGCGTCAGTGGTGTGAAACAAGCTGTGCCATGCCCTCGACAGACGCAGCTGAAAAAACGGTTGAAACCAGCCGAATTCGACAGCGCATCGGACAAGGCGCAGCTGTCAACGCTGTTGCCCCTTATTCGCCAGCATTTAAATCGTACAGGAGAAACCATGTTTCCGATTCCAGAGCAACTTTCAGCCGCCACCAAGGCACAATTTGAAGCGCAATCGAAGATCATGAATGCGCTGACCAGCCAGGCATTTGACAACATCGAGAAAATCATCGCGCTCAACATCAGCGGCACCAAGGCCGCAATCGAAAAATCGTCAGCGTTCGCGCACCAGCTGTTTGCAGCCCAGGGCAGCGACAAATCGACCGGCGCGCGACCGGCGCAGCCAGTGCTCGCTGCAATGCTGGCATACCGCCATGATGTGCCAGATGATGTACAAGATGAAGCGCCGAGCACCGCAGCGGTCAAGCCAGTTGCTGCCGAGGCTGTCGCGGCTGAAAAACCGACGATCAAGCCGCCCGTTGCCACAATCAAGCCGGTCGAGGTCGTTGCCAAGCCGGTCGCTGCCGCCAAGCCTGCCGCCGTCGTTGCAAAACCGGCCGCAGCTGTCAAGCCCGTCGCCAAGGTCGAGGTGGTCGCCGCCAAGCCGGTAGCCAAAGTCGACGTTGCCGTCATCAAGCCAGTCGCTGCCGCCAAGCCTGCGGCAGCGCCCTTCATCTTGCCGAAAAAAGGCGCAGCGCCATTCCCGAAAAGCCCGGTCGAAAAATGATGCTGGCAGCCGGCGCCAGCCGGCTTGCGGCAATCTGACGGGCTGCGGCCCGTTTTTCAATTGTTCTTCTTGTTTGTGCGGTTGCAGATAGAATGCGCGGACCCGCAGCAGTGAACAAACAAGGATGGCAGATGAGTTTATCGAGGCTGATTGGCCGCTTCGTGCGTCAGCAATGGCGTGCCTACGTAGCGGCAGGGCTGATGCTGGCCGGCGTCGCGGCGCTCACCGTCTGGGTGCCGCGCAAGATCGGCGCACTGATCGACGCGCTCGCGGCCGGTCGCCTGGCCGGAAGCGCCCTGTTGCAAGAACTCGGCATGTTGTTGCTGGTCGGCGTGCTGATCTACTTTCTCAGGGTCGGCTGGCGCCTGACGCTGTTCGCCGCCGCCTACAAGCTCGGGGTCGACTTGCGCACCCGCTTTTACGACCGGATGGCACTGCAAGGCCCGACCTTTTTTCAACGCCAGCGCACCGGCGACTTGATGGCGCTGGCGACCAACGACATCGATGCGATTGAAATGGCGGCCGGCGAAGCGATGCTGGCCGGCTTCGACGGCACGCTGACGCTGCTGATGGTGATCGCCGTGATGCTGCTCGGTGTCGACTGGCGCCTGGCGGCGATCGCGCTGCTGCCTTTTCCACTGATGGCGCTGGCATTCTGGCGCATATCGCGCCACATCCACAGCGCATCGACCGACTCGCTGCAGCGCTTTGGCGCCCTCAATGACCATGTGCAGCAATCGCTATCGGGCGTGCGGACCTTGCGCGCGCTCGGCCTGGAACAGCGCGCCAGCAAGCAGTTCGCCGACTTGGCCAACCACGCAGCCGAAGCCAG
>CANFGA010000455.1 GCA_947446335.1 Oxalobacteraceae bacterium
CGTGCCCTTGTCTGGCAATGTGGCGGTGGCATCGAACCGCAAGGCGGTCCAGCATCAGGTCGGCGGCACCGTGGATGCCATTCTTGTCAAGGATGGGGATCTGGTGAAAGCAGGACAAGTGCTGGTCCGGATGAACGATGTCGCAGCGCGCTCGGCGGCCGAAATGGCGCGCGTGCAATGGTATACGGCGCAAGCCAGCGAGGCGCGCTTGCTGGCCGAGCGCGACGGCCTGCATCAGATCGCATTTCCCCCCGCATTGATGGAGGCCGAGGGCGACATGCGGGTGGCGAACAGCATCATCCAGCAGCAACAATTGTTCAGCGCGCGCCAGGCATCGCTGCAAAACGAACTCGCTGCGTTCGCTGAAAACATCGGCGGCTTGAAAATGCAGTTGCAGGGGCTGCAGGAAGCGATGGTCAGCAAGAAGCAGCAGCAGCAGTTTTTGCAAGAACAGCTCGACGGCATGCGCGACTTGGCCAAGGATGGTTATGTGGCGCGCAACCGCTTGCTCGATCTGGAACGCACTTATGCGCAGGTCAATGGCGGCATTTCCGAAGATATCGGCAATATCGGGCGCGTCGGTCGCCAGATCGCCGAGTTTGGCTTGCGCAAGTCGCAGCGCCAGCAAGATTATCAGAAGGAAGTGCGGACCCAGTTATCCGATGTGCAGCGCGATGCCGAAGCCTTGAAGAACCGGGTGGCGGCGCTCGACTTTGAACTGGCCAACGTGCTGGTCACGGCGCCGGTGGACGGCACAGTGGTCGGCTTGAGCGTGTTCACCCAAGGCGCTGTCGTGCCCAGCGGTTTCAAACTGATGGAACTGGTACCGAGCGCAGATGCGCTGATCGTGGAAGGCATGCTGCCTGTCAACCTGGTCGACAAGGTGCACCCGGGGCTGAAGGTGGACTTGATTTTTTCTGCCTTCAATGCCAATACCACGCCGCATATTCCTGGCACGGTGACCCAGGTATCGGCCGATCGCACGGTCGAGGAGCGCACCGGTCTGGCCTTTTACAAGGTCAGGACCTCGGTGGCGCCGGAAGGTTTGAAGATGATTGCCAAGCTGGAAATTCGGCCGGGCATGCCGGTCGAACTGTTCGTCAAGACGGGTGAGCGCACGATGATGAATTACCTGATGAAGCCGATATTTGACCGTCTCCACGGTTCCCTGGTCGAGGATTGAGCATGAGCGTACCCAAGCGCCAAGGCGTTCTGAACGCTGCCTGCATTACCATCACCATGTTGCTGTTGCCAACTGGATCGGCTTGCGCGATCGGATTGATGCAAGCCTATGATGCCGCGTTGCAGCATGATGCGATCTATCACGCAGCCTTGTCCGAGCACGAGGCGGGGCAGCAATACAAGGCCCTCGGGCGTTCTGGTTTGCTGCCAACTTTGCAATACAACTACGGGACTGGCAAGAACAAGGCGCGCATCACCGCGCCGGACGCGCTTGGCGTCCCCGTGACCAACGATCCCGACTATACCAGCGCCACCAGCAGCATTTCGCTGCGCCAGAGCCTGTTCAACCTCGATGCTCTGGCGCGTTACCGGCAAGGAATGGCGCAAACCGATTTCAGCGATGCGCAATTGATCACCCGGCGCCAGGACTTGATGATCCGGCTCGTGATGGCGTACACCGATGCCAAGTATGCACAAGACCAGTTGATGTTGTACCTGGCGCAGCGCAATGCCTTCGCCGAACAAAGGAAGGTCAACGATCGCCTGTTTCAAAAAGGCGAGGGCAGCCGCACCGACATGCTTGAAACCCAGGCCAAGCTCGACGTGGCAGAGGCGCAGGTGATCGAAGCGACTGATAATGTGGCCATCAGCCTCAACGCGCTGGCCGTCATGACCGGTAGCACGGTCTTGCAAATCGATGGCATGGGTCCTGAATTCAGGCTGTTGCCATTGCCACAGCCCGGTATCGAGGAGTGGAAAACGATCGCCGGCAAGAACAATGCGGAACTGATTGCGGCGCGTTTTGCCGAACAAATCGCCGAGCAAGAAATCAGCAAAAGCCGCGCTGGCCACGCGCCGCGCCTGGACTTGAACCTGAGCATCAGCCACAATCGCTCGGAAACCTTGACCACTTACAAGCAGGATTCGACGGTGCGCAGCATCGGCCTCCAGTTGGTGGTGCCGCTGTATGCAGGAGGTTACGTCAGCGCCTTGACGACCCAGGCGGTGGCGAACCGCGACAAGGCCAGGGCTGATCTCGATGCGACGACCAACAAGGTGATGCTCGAGTTGCGCAAGCAGATCAGTCCGGCGCAAAACAGCGCTGCCAAGATGGCCGCTTTGGAAAAGTCGGTCGACTCTGCAACTCAACTGGTGCGGGCGACCCGCGAAAGCGTCCGGGGCGGCGTGCGCATCAATCTCGATGTGCTGAACGCCGAGCAGCAACTCGTCGCCACAAAACGCGACTTGATGCAGGCCCGTTACAATTATTTGATCAGCTTCCTGAAGTTGCGCATGGCTGCTGGCACGCTGGAAACCGATGATTTGCGCACCGTCGCGCGGTATTTTTCTGCGGAAAATTAGTTGAATCAAGGTGAACGGTTCAATCGGGCAGCAATGTCATTGGCTCATTCGCACGATAGCGGCCCCGATCGGCTCTGTCCCTGCATCTTGGTTCATACCAAAAAGTAATAACGTCATGTGATACGAATCGTTATGGATATAAAGCGATTCCGGTACAATCCTTCCTTTTAAGAAAATCTAGCGGCGGCGTGTCGATCACAAGACAGTCCGGCGCTTTTTTTATTTGCGGGATCAGACCAGTCACATGATAGAACTACAAGGGATACATCAACGCTTCGTTGGATCGGGAGCGGGCGGCTTTGTCGATGCGGTGCAAGACGTCAGCCTGTCTATCCGCAAGGGCGAAATTTTTGGCATCATCGGGCGCAGCGGCGCCGGCAAGAGTTCGCTGGTGCGCACCATCAACCTGTTGAACCGGCCGACATCGGGCAAGGTGCTGGTCGATGGCCGCGATTTGACCAAGCTGGCGGCAGAAGACTTGCGCCTTGCGCGTCATGACATCGGCATGATTTTCCAGCATTTCAACCTGCTCACGTCGCGCACCGTCTACGGCAATGTGGCGCTGCCGCTGGAACTGGCCGGCCTGTCCAAGGCGGCGATCCACGCCAAGGTCATGCCGCTGTTGGAATTGGTCGGCTTGACCCAATTGAAGGACCGTTATCCGGCCCACATCAGCGGTGGTCAGAAGCAGCGCGTCGGGATTGCGCGCGCGCTCGCGAACGACCCGAAGGTCTTGCTGTCGGATGAAGCCACATCGGCGCTCGACCCGGAAACCACGCGCGCCATCCTAGAACTGCTGCGCCGCATCAACCGCGATCTGGGCTTGACGATCGTGTTGATCACGCACCAGATGGAAGTCATCAAGGTCATTTGCGACCGGGTCGCCGTGATGGATGCGGGCAAAGTCGTCGAGCA
>CANFGA010000456.1 GCA_947446335.1 Oxalobacteraceae bacterium
GAAGCCTCGACCGCATCCCGGCTGGGCGAAGCTTGCCATGAAAAACCGGCCAACCTGACGCGCCTGTGCAACGAACTCGAATTGCGCGGCTTGATCACGCGCTGCACCTGTCCTGGAGACCGGCGTTCGGTCATGATCACGCTGACCGAGTCCGGCCGCAATCTGGTCGCCGCCGCCTTACCCGATGTATGGCGAAAGACATCCCACGCCTACGACGGCTTCAGCCCTGACGAACTGCAGCAACTCGAACAATTGTTCTCGCGCCAGTTGCGCAATCTGAACAGCCTGACGCCGACCGACTGACGCCGCGCCTCTGTCTGGAGGCGATTCATATGGCTTTCTTATTCCGGCCCCGATAGCGCGTCATGGCCCCAGCAGCGCCGCAATCTCGTCGCTGACCTTGGCATCAGCCAAGCTGTAGACCGGTGCGAAGCCGCCGCCGGGAGTGCGAAAATTCGTCGTCTGGCCCTGGTACATGCGCGCCGCCATCCATTGCAAGGCGCCATCGTAAGCGTAGCAGCGCAAGTCGAATTTCAGCAATTCGGGTTGCTGGCGGCTGCCGATGACCCGTTCTCCGGGCGCCATCAGGGCCTGGGCCACATAGTTGCCGGCCAGGATATCTTGCCAGACGCGCTTGGTCAGCTTGTCGCCGCGGTAGGCGGCGCGCCCGCCAAAACCGGCGGTCGGCTTGAAGAACAACTGGCGGCGCGCGCTCCACAGGCGCTCGCCATCTTCTGGTGTGACGATTTCGGTGTGCAGCAGATGTTCTTGCAGCAGTTGTTGTACCTCGGGCGCCACGCCCAGTTTCTCCAGCATGGCAGGGTCGGTCAGCAAGGCCAGATTGCGCTTGTCGGCGTACAGGGCGTGCGCCTGCGGGTGCGGCGTCAGCACCACCGCGTGCGCCAGATAGGCTGCGCGCAAGGCGGCGCTCTCGTTTTCCTCGAGCAGAAAATCGGTCAGCCGGTTGTAGACCAGGTCGATCGCGACAGCGCCGTGCCACAGGGCGCCGTCGCGCCAGATCAACTGCGCGGGATCGGCGATGATGGCGCGCAAACCATGGCGCTCGAACAGGCGCTGGAACAGCAGAAATTCGGGATACAGGTATTGCTGCTGCGGGTCGAGATCGACGATGGCGATGGTTTGCAGCGCCCGTTCGCGCCCCGACAATCGCCATTCGGCCTGGAACATGTCGATGATGTCCTGTTCCAGCCGCGCGCCCGACGCTTCTGCCAGCGCCAGTTGCGCGCTGTCGAGGCAGCAGGCGCGGTGCGCGCGCGCAACCACCGCGTTCAGCATCGCGCCGCCGGCATTGGTATTGATTTCGATCAAACCGATCCGGTTCCCTTGCAAGTGAAAATCGTAACCGAAAAACACGCCCTTGGCGCCGCCCGGATCCATCCTGGCGATTTCCGGCGCATTCGCCAGCACTTGCTGCCGATAGGCGGGCAGCGCGATCACCGATTCGATCGCCTCGATCACCTGCGCCATCCGCGCTGTCTGGCTGTCCGATAGGAAGACCGGCCGGGCGGAAAAGAGGAAGGGGCAGCGCTGTTCGACCAGTTCCGCCAGCTCTTCCAGTTCCAGCACCAGCGCGCGCTTCAACGCATCCTGGTCCAGGCTGACGCAAAAGCAGCCGCTGTTGAGCCGTTCGCTGACCGCCGGATTGCCGTCGCTTGTGCGGATCGTCATTTTTTCACCCCGCGCAAGCGCAGCGCATTGCTGATCACCGACACCGAACTGAGGCTCATCGCCACGGCGGCGATCATCGGCGACAGCAATTGCCCGGTGAATGGATACAGCAAACCTGCCGCGAGCGGAATCCCGAGCGCGTTGTAGACGAAGGCGAAGGCGAGGTTCTGGCGCATGTTGCGCACCGTTTCCAGCGACAGGTTCCGGGCGCGGGCGATCGCGCGCAAGTCGCCCTTGACCAGGGTCAGGTGGGCGCTGTTGATCGCCACGTCGGTCCCGGTGCCCATCGCGATGCCGACATCGGCCCGGGCCAGCGCCGGTGCATCATTGATGCCGTCGCCAGCCATCGCGACCACCTTGCCTTCTTTTTGCAGGCGTTCGACCAGCAGCAATTTGTCTTGTGGCGTGACTTCACCATGGACCTCGAGAATGCCGAGTTTGGTCGCGACCGATTGCGCGGTCGTCAAGCCGTCGCCGGTGGCCATGATGATGGTCAAGCCGGCGCTGCGCAGTTCGGCCAGCGCTTCCAATGTGCTGTCCTTGATCGGGTCGGACACCGCGATCAAGCCTGCCAGGCGCGCATCGATGGACAGGAACATGACGCTGGCGCCTTCGCCGCGCAGCGCTTCGGCTTGCTTGAACAGCATGCTGCAGTCGACATTTTCATCTTCCATCAAGGCGCCATTGCCGAGCGCGATGTGGCGCCCGGCAATGCTGCCGCGCACGCCGATGCCGCTGGCCGATTCGAACGCTTCCGGTTTGTCGAGAAGCAACTCGCGCCGCTTCGCTTCAAGAACGATCGCTTGCGCCAGCGGATGTTCGCTGCCCTGGTCCAGGCTGGCGGCGATTTGCAGCACCTCGTCATCGGTGAAGTCGGGCGCGGCGATGACGCGCTCGAACGAAGGCTTGCCTTTGGTGAGGGTGCCGGTCTTGTCGACGATCAAGGTATCGACCTTGTGCATCCCTTCGATCGCTGCGGCGTCGCGAAACAGCATGCCCTGGGTTGCCGCGCGCCCGGTTGCCGCCATGATCGACATCGGCGTCGCCAGTCCCAGCGCGCAAGGGCAGGCGATGATCAGCACCGCGACCGCATTGACGAAGCCGAAGACCCAGCCCGGTTCCGGGCCGAACAAGCCCCACACTACCAGCGTCAGCAGCGCGATGCCGATCACGACGATCACGAAATAGCCGGCCACGACATCGGCCAGGCGCTGCATCGGCGCTCTGGAGCGCTGGGCCAGCGCCACCATCTGGACGATGTGCGCCAGCATGGTCTGGGAGCCGATCTTTTCGGCGCGGATCACCAGGGCGCCGCTGGTGTTTTGCGTGGCGCCGATCACCTTGTCGCCGACTTTCTTGCTCACCGGCATCGCTTCTCCGGTCAGCATCGCTTCGTCGACCGCGCTGCTGCCTTCGGTCACGATGCCGTCGACCGGCACCTTTTCGCCCGGACGCACGCGCAGCAGGTTGCCTACATGGACATGGGTCAGCGGAATGTCTTCTTCTGTGCCGTCATCGCGTATCCGGCGTGCATTTTTTGGCGCCAGACCCATCAGCGACTTGATCGCAGCCGAGGTCTGGGCGCGCGCGCGCAATTCGAGGATCTGACCCAGCAGCGTCAATGAAATGATGACGGCGGCCGCCTCAAAATAGACGCCGACCGTGCCGCCGTGCGCCAGAAACGCTGCCGGAAACACACCCGGGAAAAACGTCGCCACCAGGCTGTAGCCATAAGCCGAGGCGACGCCGGAGCCGATCAGGGTCCA
>CANFGA010000457.1 GCA_947446335.1 Oxalobacteraceae bacterium
GTCGATGACGAAGTCGAGATTGCAACTGGTGCGTAACCACATGGAACGGTTTCCTTTTCAAGTGCACGATGCAAACCCTGGCTGCATCGGTTCTGACACCGGATGGACGCCAAATGTCGCATCATGCATTATAAGTATTAATAAAAAGCAATTAATACCACATCGGCGACCGCGCACGCGCCAAGCTAGGTGACTTTTGTCGCATTGATAGCAAATTATTGTGAAACGATAAGAATTTTGTGGCGCCAGCGCTACCCGGGGCAGCTGCGCTGGCCGAGGCAGGATAAGCATGACAGACCCGCATGACGCTGCGATGACATGGTCATGGCGCCCGGCGAGCCGGGAACAGCGGTGTGATCAGTGCAGGTCGGCGATGTAGTGCGACAGATTGACGATATCTTCGTCGCTCAAGGTTTGCGCCACGGCCGTCATGTTGCCGCCATCGTTGGTCCGATTGCGCGCCTTGAAGTCGGTCAATTGCTTGAAGATGTAATCGTAATGCTGGCCGGACAGCTTCGGAATTTCATTTTGTCCCTTCATCTTGCCCAGATGGCACATCGAACACAGCACCTCCTCAGACTTGGCAAAGCCCAGTTTCACGCGGGCCTGGTCGGCGACAAAGGGCAGGGCCAGCGGCGTCTGGCTGGCAAAGTAGGCCGCCAGATCCTGCATGTCTTCTTTCGACAGATTGGCCGCCATCGGCGTCATCATCGGATTGCTGCGCTGCCCACCCTTGTAGTCGCGCAATTGCAGATACAGGTAGCGCGCCGTCTGTCCCGCCAACACCGGAAACATCGGTGTGGCGGAATTGCCATTGGTGCCATGGCAGGCGATGCAGGCTTGGGCTTTTTTCTGGCCGGCCTCGATATCGGCGGCCTGGCCTGGGGCGCAGATGGTCGTCAACAGGGCAAAGAACAACGGTATCAGCTTCAGTTTCATGTCATTTTTATATCATATCTGGTTGATGTGAAAAGAGACCGCATCGCAGCGGCCTCTTTTCAGTTTGTCATGGCGACGTTCTACAAGCCGAAGATCATCACGCTGTTGCCGCGCTTGAAGTCCAGTTGCGTATTGCCGCCGACGGCCACCGCGATGTATTGCTTGCCATTGACCGTGTACGATACCGGCGGTGCATTCACCCCTGCGCCGCACTGGAACTGCCACAGCACCTTGCCGCTCTTCGCATCGTAAGCCTTGAACCAGCCATTGCCTTCGCCGGCAAACACCAGATTGCCGGCAGTGGCCAGAGCGCCGCCGATCATCGGCTGCTCGGTCTTGGCTTGCCATGCAATCTTGCCGGTATCGATGTTGACCGCCGTCACATTGCCCCATTGCTCTTCGCCGACCGCATTCTTGAACGCGCCGCCCAGCCATAATTTTCCATTCGGATAGTTGGCGGTCTCGACGTGGTAAGTCATCGGTTGATGCAAATTGACGGCGTAAGTGAGGCGCGCGCCGGCGTTGTAAGCCATCGGCGACCATTCGACGCCGCCATTGGCGCCCGGCAGCATGCGCGCGCCGGTCGCCGTGGGCACGGCCCACATGTTTTCTTGCGGGATCATCGCTTCTGAAAAACGGATCAGGCTGCCGTCGCGGCGGTCATGTACATACACATGGCCGGTCTTGCCGCCGTGGATCACGCCGGGAATCATCTTGCCGCTCTTGTCCTTGACCTCGACCAGGATCGGCGGGCTCACGGCATCGAGGTCCCAGACATCGTGCGCAATGTACTGGAAGTGCCATTTGTACTTGCCGGTATCGAGATCGACCGCCACCAGTGAATCGGTGTACAAATTGTCGCCGGGACGCTCGGCCCCGTACAAGTCAGGGGAGGGATTGCCGACCACGAAGAACACGGTCCTGGTCGCGCGGTCGATGGCCGGCGTCATCCAGACGCCGCCGCCCAACGTTTCATGAAAGTCCGATTTTTTCGCGAACGCGGCCTTTTCAGCGGCGATGTCGCGGTGCATGTCGCGCCCGGTCGCATCCTTGGTCGCCCAGACGCCTTCATGGCCTTTTTCCGGCACCGTGTTGAAGGTCCACGCCAGCTTGCCGGTTTCGGTATCGAAGGCCTTGACGAAGCCGCGGATGCCGTATTCGCCGCCATTGGTGCCGATCAGCACCTTGCCGTCGGCCACCGTGGGCGCCATCGTTTCGCTGTAGCCTTTTTCAGGATCGGCGATCTCGGTTTCCCACAGCAGTTTGCCAGTCTTGGCGTCGAGCGCGATCAGCTTCGCGTCCAGCGTGCCCATGAACAGCTTGCCGCCCGACACCGCAACGCCGCGGTTGTTCGGTCCGCAGCAAAATGTCGTTACCGGCCCCATCCTGTGCTTGAAGTGCCAGAATTCCTGGCCCGTGACCGCGTCCAGCGCATACACATGGTTGTACGAGGTGGTGATGAACATCACGCCATTGACGACGATGGGCGCCGTTTCCATCGATTCGAGCACCGCAGTCTGGAACACGAACTTCGGCTTCAAGGTCGCGACATTCTTGGAATTGATTTGCGACGAAGGGAAGTAGCGCGTTTGCGCATAGTCGCCGTTCGAATGCAGCCAGTTCTTGTCATCCTTGGCCGCGCCATCGAGCATGGCCTGGCTGACCGGGATCAGCGATTTCGACATGGCCGGCGCCTTGATGCCGGCGCCGCCCTGCGTTTCCTGGGCACTGCCGGCCGCTGCGGTCAGGAGCATGCAAGTTGCCAGGGTGATCCGCTGCACTGCTCGTGTTGTATCCGATGGGTTTGCCATCATGTCTCCTGTTATGTGATTGCCAATACCACGAAGATATCCTGCCGACTGCTGGGCAGGACGAAAAGACAGCGACGCATTAAATTTCTTTTTTCAGTCGCCATCTGATAAATTATGCCCAGATCATATACCTGATATTTCAATTTGGAATGATGAAAAATCAGCCAAAACTGCAGATGTTGCAGCAAAGACACATTGACAACAAATAACAGGACTGAGCATGAATACAACGCGTGTCATTTTTTCAAGTTTGCTTTTTTTAGTGCCCCTTTTTTGTCATGCGCAAAGTGCCGCGCCCGACCAGTCCGAGTTGAATCGCCAGGCCCTCGGCGCCGCCCGCGGCGGCAATGCGGCCAGTTTCAAGGGCTACATCGAGCAGGGCGCATCGCCCAACACGCGCAACCGCCTCGGCGATACGCTGTTGATGAGCGCGATCAAGAATAACCAACTCGACATCATGCTGTTGCTGCTGGCGCGCGGCGCCGACCACGACATGCCCAACGTGGCCAAGGTGACGCCGTTGATGGCGGCCGCCTTTTACGGGCGCACCGAGATGGCGCGCGTGTTGCTCGACAAGCGCGCCGACATCGGCGCCGTCGACCAGTTGCACAAGACGGCGATGGTGTATGCGGCCGGCACCGGCCGGGTCGAGATCGTCGCCATGCTGCTGGGCCAGGGTATCGCCGCCAATGCGCGCTACGAGAA
>CANFGA010000458.1 GCA_947446335.1 Oxalobacteraceae bacterium
GCGCTTGGGCGTGGTGACGGCGCGGATGAAGGCCGGGTCGTCGCCCTCGTTGGCCAGCAGGCGCAGATAGCTGATGATGTCCTTGATTTCGGCCTTGTCGAAGAAGCTCTGGCCGCCCGAAATCGTGTAGGGAATGCGCTCCTTGCGCATCGATTGCTCGATCACGCGGGCCTGGTGATTGCCGCGATACAAAATCGCGTAATCGGACCATTTGGTCTTGCGCTCGAAGCGATGGGCCGAAATCATGATCGCGATCTGCTCGGCTTCCTGGTCATCGTTTTGCATCCCCAGCACCTTGATCGGTTCGCCCAGCCCATGCTCGGACCAGAGCGACTTGTCGAACAGCTTGGGGTTGTTGCCGATCACCGCATTGGCCGCCTGCAAGATCCGCGTCGTCGAGCGGTAATTTTGCTCCAGCTTGATCACGCGCAGGTCGGGGAAATCGACTTGCAGCGTCTTCAGGTTTTCGACCGTGGCGCCGCGCCACGCATAGATCGCCTGATCGTCGTCGCCCACCGCCGTGAACATCGGCTTCTTGCCCACGCCAGTGACCAGCAGCTTGACCAGTTCGTACTGGCAAGTGTTGGTATCCTGGTATTCGTCGACCAGCAGGTAGCGCAGGCGGCGCTGCCACTTGTCGCGCACCGCATCGCTGGCGCGAAACAGTTCGACCGGCAACCGGATCAAGTCGTCGAAATCGACCGCCTGGTACGCCGACAGCGTCGCTACATAGCTGCGATAGATGCGCGCCGCCTGGTCTTCATCGTCGTCCTTGGCATCCTTGAGCGCCGTCTCCGGATCGATCAAGCCATTTTTCCACAGCGACATCGCGCCCTGGATGCGCCGGATCAGCTGCTTGTCGGTGGTCAAGGCCAGGTCTTGCACCAGCGAAAAGCAATCGTCGCTATCCATGATCGAAAAGCGATCCTTCAAGCCGACGCCGCGCGCTTCCTGGCGCAAGATCTTCACGCCCAGCGAATGGAAGGTCGATACCGTCAATTGCTTGGCCTGGCGCGGCTGTTTCAGCAGCCTGGCGATGCGCTCCTGCATTTCCAGCGCCGCCTTGTTGGTGAAGGTCAGCGCGGCAATCGTCTTCGGATCGTAGCCGCGGTCCTCGATCAGGTGCGCGATCTTTTGCGTGATCACGCGCGTCTTGCCCGAACCGGCGCCGGCCAGCACCAGGCAAGGGCCGTCGAGATAGGTGACCGCCTCGCTTTGCGGGGCATTCAGACCGAACTGGGGAGCTTTGGACATCGAGGTATTTCCGAAAATGTAGCCGGCCATTGTAGCAGCGGCAGGCGATTATCCGTTACCATGGCGACCGGGCCGGGCACCTGCGCCGCCATCCGTTGACTTGGAATTGCACCATGAAATTTGAACACTTGATTGAAATTAACGATCCGCTGAATCCCTTGATCGATGCCTTGACTCACGCCCAGCTGTGGCGTGGCCTGGTGCTGCGCGCCGAAGCGCCCAAGCTGTTCGTGCCGCACCTCGACGATGCGGTGATCGATCTGCGCACGGATGCCGGCTTCCGGCGCCGCTTGCGCTATGGCAAACTGGTGATCGAAGACCAGGTGCTGTTGATCGATCAGCGCCAGATCTGCTATGAGGTCGCAGCCCAGGAAGACATCAGCGCTTCAAGCCTGACGATGACGATCGAGAACCCGACCCAGGATACGCTGTGGGTGCGCTTTCAATACGACGATGGCCACGACGCTGCCACCGATGCGGCCAATGCGATGTACGACGATTTCCGCCGCTCGGCTTACCAGGAGTCCGACATCGATACCATCCGCATCTTGCGCGAACTGGCCGCCGAAGGCCGACTCGACAGCTTGCTGAACTGAGGCGGACTCGACGCTGGCACGTCAGTCAGCAACCCGGCGTGCAGTCTATCGAGGGCAGATCGATTTTTTCAGCCAGGCTGGGCGCCAGCGTCTTGGCCAACTCATTGGCCAACGCCTTTGACAGCTCGTGCAGCGCCGTGCGCACGCCCTCTTCCACCACCGGATGATAGAACGGCATGTCCAGCATCTCGGCCACCGTCAGCCTGGCCTGGCAAGCCCACGCCAGCAGATGGCCGAGATGCTCGGCGCGCGGCCCCATCATTTCAGCGCCCAGGAACAGCCCGCTGCCGCATTCGCCGTAGAGACGCAATGCGCCCTGGTTTTGCAGCATCACGCGGCTGCGGCCCTGATTCTCGAACGACGCCGCGCCGACCGCGAATCTGCCGGCATGGCTGAGGCACAGCGCCTTGTGGCGCGCACCGACGGTGGCGATCTGCGGTTCGGTGAACGCGATCGTCAACGCGGTGCGGCGCAAACCTGGCTGCACCTCAGGATAACGGCCGGCATTGGCGCCGGCGATGCGGCCCTGATCGACCGCTTCGGGCAGCACCGGGCGCTCGTCGTCGGCATCGCCGGCGATGAAGATCGCGCTTGAGCCGCACTGCATCGTGCGCTGGTCGTAGAGCGGCACGCCGCGCGCATCGAGTTCGATCTGCGCCAGTTCCAGACCCAGGCCGCGCACGTTCGGGCTGCGCCCCACTGCTGCCAGCACGTAGTCAAACTGCTCGCCGCGCTGGTGCCCGGCACCATCGGTGCTGGTCAGCGTCAGTTGATGTCCGTCCAGCAAGACCGAGTCGATCGCGGTGTGAAAGCGCATGTCGAGCTGCCCTTCGATGATCTGCTGCGCCAGCGGCAGCAGCAGCGGATCGGTCAGTTGCGCCACCGTGCCACCGCGCGCAAACACGCTCACGCGCACGCCGAGACGGTGCAGCGCCTGGCCCAGTTCCAGCCCGATCACACCGCTGCCGATCACTGCCACCGAGCCAGGCAAGTCGGTCCAGTCGAACACATCGTCGCTGATGATGACGCGCTCGCCGGCCTCTTTCCAGTCGTCGGGCACGATCGGCGTGGAACCGGTGGCGATCACGATCGCGCCGGCGTCGATGATGGCGTAGCCGTCCACTTCGAGGCGACGCGGACCGATGAAGCGGGCGCGCCCGACGATCTTGTCTTCTGCGGGAATCCGGTCGACGCCGTCGATGACGAAACCGACGAAACGGTCGCGCTCGCTGCGCACGCGCGCCATCACGGCCGGGCCATCGATGCGCACCACGCCCGGGTGCACGCCAAAGTCGGGCGCCGCGCCCAGCATGTGCGCCGCTTCGGCTGCTGCGATCAAGAGCTTGCTCGGCATGCAGCCGACCCGCGCGCAGGTGGTGCCATAAGGGCCGCTTTCGATCAGCACGATGCGGCTGTCAGGCTTGGCGCTCTTGCGCGCCGCGCTGTAGGCGGCCAGGCCGGCCGAGCCGGCGCCGATCACGGCGACATCGACTTCGATTGTTTTCATTGCGAGTCCGATCATGTTTTTGCTGGAAAAGCTTGCAGCACGATATTACTCTGTTGCAGCAGTATCAGGCGCCAGGGTCGATCAAGGCTGGCGCC
>CANFGA010000459.1 GCA_947446335.1 Oxalobacteraceae bacterium
CGAAGAGCTCAATGGCTTGCTGAAAAAATTGACGCGCGATCAAACCATTTCGGTGGTGCGCGCATTTTCCTATTTTTCGCATCTGGCCAATATCGCCGAAGACCAGCACCACATCCGGCGCCGCCGCGCGCATGTGCTGGCAGGCTCCCCGCAGCAACCGGGCAGCACCGGCTTTGCATTGAAAAAACTTCAACAAGCCGGCGTCGGCAAGGAAGCGGTGCTCACGTTCTTCCAGCATGCCTTGATCGCGCCGGTGCTGACGGCACACCCGACCGAGGTACAGCGCAAAAGCATACTCGATGCCGAGCACGATATCGCGCGCTTGCTGGCCGAGCGCGACTTGCCCCTGATTCCAAAGGAGCGCGCCGCCAATTTGCACATGCTGCACGCACGCATCGCGACGCTGTGGCAAACGCGCATGTTGCGTTATTCGAAGCTGACGGTGGCCGATGAAATCGAAAATGCCCTGTCCTACTACCGCATCACTTTCCTGCGCGAATTGCCTGGCCTGTATGACGACATCGAGGATGCCATCGCAACCGAATACGGCGCCAGCGAACAATCCGAACCGCTCCATGCACCTGATGTTCAACCTTATGTCCAGATGGGCAGCTGGATCGGTGGCGACCGCGACGGCAATCCGAACGTCAATGCCGGCACCATGCAGCATGCGCTGGTGCGCCAGGCCACGACCATCTTCGATTTCTACCTCGACGAGGTGCATGCGCTGGGCGCCGAATTGTCGGTCTCGACCTTGATGATCGGTGTCAGCCCACCCCTGCAAAAACTGGCCGACAAGTCGCCTGACGCCTCGCCGCACCGCAGCGACGAGCCGTACCGGCGCGCGTTGATCGGCATCTATGCGCGCCTGGCAGCAACCGCGCGCAGCCTGGGCGCAACCAACATCTTGCGCAAGGAAGTGGGCGCAGCAGCACGCTACCTCGATGCGGCTGAATTTTCAAGCGAATTACAGATACTGGTGACATCCTTGCAAGCGCACCGCGGCAGCGTGCTGGTCAAGCCGCGCCTGTCGACCTTGAAGCGCGCAGCTGACATTTTCGGCTTCCACCTCGCCTCGCTCGACATGCGGCAAACCTCGGATGTGCACGAGCGGGTGCTGGCCGAATTGTTTGCCAAGAGCGCCGTTGAAGCCGATTATGCCGCGCTCACCGAAGCGCAAAAGGAAACCTTGCTGCTGGCCGAACTGGCCCAGCCGCGCCTGCTCTGCTCGCCTTACATCGCGTACTCGGATGAAACCATGTCGGAGCTGGCGATTTTGCGCGTGGCCAAGGAAATCCGCCAGCGCTACGGCGCGCGCGCGATCAGCAACTATATCATTTCGCATACCGAAACCGTCTCCGATTTGCTCGAAGTGATGCTGCTGCAAAAAGAAACCGGCTTGCTGCACGATGACGAGCACAGCCTGATGGTGATTCCGCTGTTCGAAACCATCCCCGATCTGCAGCGCGCCGCCGAGATCATGCGCCATGCGATGGCGCTGCCGCTGGTGAAGCAATCGATCGCCCGCCAAGGCCAGTTGCAAGAAGTGATGCTCGGTTATTCCGACTCGAACAAGGATGGCGGTTTTCTGACCTCGAACTGGGAACTGTACAAGGCAGAAACCCACTTGGTGACGGTGTTCAAGCAAGCCGGCGTCAAACTGCGCCTGTTCCACGGGCGCGGCGGCACGGTCGGACGCGGCGGCGGACCAAGCTATGAAGCGATCCTGGCACAACCGACCGGCACGGTCAATGGCCAGATCAGGCTGACCGAACAGGGCGAAATCATCGCTTCCAAATTTTCCAATGCCGAGATCGGGCGCCACAATCTGGAACTGCTGGTGGCGGCCACGCTGGAAGCAAGCCTGATGCCACAGGCAGCGCACGGCGAAGAGACGCAGCAACTGGCCGGATTCGAAGCCGTGATGGCCGACATTTCTGCACGCGCCTACCAGGCTTACCGCAAACTGGTTTATGAAACACCGGGCTTCACCGATTATTTTTTCGCGGCCACGCCGATCGCCGAAATCGCCGAGCTCAACCTCGGCTCACGCCCGGCATCGCGCAAGGCGAACCAGCGCATCGAAGACTTGCGCGCGATACCGTGGGGCTTTTCATGGGGCCAGTGCCGCTTGCTGCTGCCGGGCTGGTATGGTTTTGGCAGCGCCATCACCGAGTGGCTGGCCGATGGCGCCAGCGCGGACAAACAAGAGAAAGTGGCAACGCTGCGCAAGATGGTGGAGCAATGGCCATTTTTCGCCACGCTGATGTCGAACATGGACATGGTGCTGGCCAAGACCGATCTGGCGATCGCCTCGCGCTATGCAGAACTGGTGCCCGACCAGTCATTGCGTGAACGCATCTTCAAGCGCATTACGCAAGAGCATGCGACGACACTGGAATGCCTGGAGATGATCACCGGCGCGTCCGAACGACTGGCCGGCAATCCGCTGCTGGCGCGCTCGATCATGAACCGCTTCGCGTATCTGGATCCGCTCAATCACTTGCAAGTCGAGCTGATCAAGCGCCACCGCGCGCTGGCCGATGGCGCAGGCGTGCTCGACGAACGGGTCCATCGCGGCATCCATTTGTCCATCAATGGCGTGGCTGCCGGCTTGCGCAATACCGGCTAGGCAGCGACCCAAGGCTAGCCTTCCTCATGTTTTCTTGTGCAACGTCAAAGATGACGTTGCCTTGGAAACACAAATAATGGCCTGATCAGACTTACAATATGGCGAAAAAGCAAACTCTTTGCTGACGCAGCGTGCGCAGCTATCCGACGCCGCCATATTGGAAGCACTGATGAGAAAATGGTCGCTTGATACCCTCGGACTTGCAACACTGATGGGCCTGCTGGGAATGCTGGCCATCCTGATTTGGCACGATCCGAGACAGTCACAAAGCACGCGCACCGTTGCCGCGCTGCTGATCGCGCTGCTGGTATGCGCCGCTTGCCTGAAAATTCGTACGCTGTTGCTTGCGCGCGATGCGGCGCATGCGCTGCTGCAGGCGAGCGAAACACGCTACCGCGAAATCATCGATACCGCCCACGAAGGCATCTGGCTGCTCGACGTCAACGCCAACATCACGTTCGCCAATGCGCGCATGGCGGTCATGCTCGGCTGCAAAGTGAGCGCGCAACTGGGGCGCACAGCCTCTGATTTTCTGTTGCGCGATACAGATGCCCCCGCTTTCTTGTGCTGCAACCCGGATCAGCATCAGTTGCAAGATGTGCGCTATCGACTTCAGGATGGCTCGCTGGCCTGGGCTCTGGTCTGCAGCCAGACGATGCATGATGAACAGGGGGCATGCATGGGCACGCTGGTCATGGCGACCGATATCACGAAGCGCAAACTGGCCGAACTGGCCTTGTACGGTGCGCATCTCGATCTGGAGCGCCGCATCGATGCGCGCACCGCCGAACTGCAGGAAGCCAATGAACGCTTGCGCGC
>CANFGA010000460.1 GCA_947446335.1 Oxalobacteraceae bacterium
CTGGGCGACATGCGCTCCAAGTCCGGCATGCATATCGTCACCGAAGTCGATCCGGTCAGCGGTGCGCTGTTTGCCAAAAATGCCTACAACACCGAATTTTCCGGCAGAGTGGCTTTTTTCAATGTCGATGCCAGCCAGCGCTCGATCACCACCGATCGCACCGAATTCATCGGTCGCAACGGCAGCCTGGCCAGTCCGGCGGCGCTGGGCCGGGTGCGCCTGTCGGGCAAGGTCGGCGCGGCGCTCGATGCCTGTTGCGCGATCATGGTGCCATTCGATCTGCTGCCCGGCGAGCAGCGCGACATCGTTTTCATGCTCGGCGTGAGCGGGCGCCGCAGCGCCGATGCCAGCAACCTGGTGCAGCGCTGCCAGGGTGCTGCGGCAGCGCGCAGCGCGCTGCTGGCGGTGCGCGCGCATTGGCAACAGATGTTGGGTGCGGTGCAGATCGAGACCCCCGATCCCGCGCTCGACATCATCGCCAACGGCTGGCTGATGTACCAGACCATCGCTTGCCGCCTGTGGGCGCGCAGCGGTTATTACCAGTGCGGCGGCGCCTACGGCTTTCGCGACCAGTTGCAAGATGCAATGGCGCTGGTGCATGCCGCGCCCCGCTTGTTGCGCCAGCATTTGCTGCTGTGCGCCGCGCACCAGTTCATCGAAGGCGATGTCATGCACTGGTGGCATCCGCCGTCCGAACGCGGCGTGCGCACGCATTGTTCCGACGATTATCTGTGGCTGCCGCTGGCCACCTGTCGCTATGTCAGCAGCAGTGGCGACCTGGCGGTGCTGGCGGAAATGGTGCCCTTTCTCGAGGGGCGCGCCGTCAATCCCGACGAGGATTCGTATTATGACTTGCCGAGTCGCTCCGGCGACAGCGCCGACCTGTACCAGCACTGCGTACGGGCGATCCGGCGTGCCTTGCGTTTTGGTGCCCATGGCTTGCCATTGATCGGTTCCTGCGACTGGAACGACGGGATGGACCAGGTCGGCGCCGAGGGCCGCGGCGAAAGCGTCTGGCTGGCTTTTTTTCTGTCCGATGTGCTGCTGCGCTTTGCCGACCTGGCGCGTCAAAACGACGATGCCGCGTTCGCCGCCCAGTGCCGCAGCGAAGCTGCCAGATTGGCAGCCAATGTCGAATTGCACGGCTGGGATGGCGCCTGGTACCGGCGCGCCTATTTCGACGACGGCACACCGCTGGGCTCGCAAGGCAATCAGGAATGCCAGATCGACTCGATTTCGCAAAGCTGGGCCGTGCTCTCGAACGTGGCCGATGGCGCGCGCGCACGCGACGCGATGGCCGCAGTCGACGCGCGCCTGGTGCGGCGCGAATCGGGCCTGATCCAGTTGCTGGACCCGCCCTTCGGACCGATCGATGCGCAGCCCAATCCTGCCGGTGCCGAGCCCAAGAACCCAGGGTATATCCGCGGCTATGTGCCGGGGGTGCGCGAAAATGGCGGCCAGTATACCCACGCTGCGATCTGGAGCGCGATGGCGTTCGCCAAGCTCGGCGATGGCGACAAGGCCTGGGAATTGCTGCGCATGCTCAATCCGGTGTCGCATGCCGCAACCGAGGCCGGCTGTGCACGCTACAAGGTGGAACCCTATGTGGTGGCGGCCGACGTGTATGCGGTAGCGCCGCACATCGGGCGCGGCGGCTGGACCTGGTACACAGGCTCATCGGGCTGGATGTATCGCCTGATCATCGAGTCGCTGCTGGGATTGACGTTGAATGGCGCTCAGTTGACGCTGGCGCCGCTGTTGCCGCCAGGGTGGGATGGCTGCACGGTGCGCTACCGCCATGGCGCCAGCCTGTACCGGATCCATATCATCGGCGTCGTCGATGCGGCCCAGGCCGGGATGAGCGTCGATGGCTGCGAGCAAGGCGCCTGTGTGCTGGCTTTGCACGATGATGGGGGCGAGCATGCGGTCGAACTGCGCGTTGCCCGGTAGGCTAGCGTTGCGCAGTTGATCGCTGCTTCGGATCACATCCCGAAGCGCTCGCCGGCTCCCAGCAGCGTGGCCACGCCCAGCAGCGCGAACACGGCGGCAGCGATGCCGTGCACCAGCTTGAGCGAGACCCGGTTGGCGATTTTTTCACCCAGATAGACCGCCGGCACATTGGCCAGCATCATGCCGAAGGTGGTGCCGGCGACGACTGCGATCAGGCTGTCGTAGCGCGCCGCCAGTGCCACCGTCGCGACCTGGGTCTTGTCGCCCATTTCAGCGAGGAAGAAGGCGATCAGCGTGGTCATGAACACGCCGTATTTTGCCAATTTGGTATCGCCTTCGTCGAGCTTGTCGGGCACCAGCGTCCATGCGGCCATCAACAGGAACGATACCCCGAGCACCCAGCGCAACATGTTCGGACCCATCAGGGCGGTGATCCAGGTGCCGACGGCAGCCGCGAAGGCGTGATTGGCAATCGTGGCCACGAAGATGGCCAGCACGATGGGCAAGGGTTTGCGGAATTTGGCTGCCAGCAGAAATGCCAGGAGCTGGGTTTTGTCGCCGATTTCAGCGAGGGCGACGATACCGCCAGAGACAAAGAATGCTTCCATGATGAGCTATTGAGTACGCGGGCCGGACGATTAACCAATGAATCAGGCGCGGCTCCGGCCCATGCGGCCGCCCCTGGTTCAATGGTCTCGTCAAGTTTTTCAACCATCTGCACCATGGCCTGCGGGCCAATCATGTTGATACAGATTTTGCCAAGCGGGCTTGGCAAACGACTACTCCCCAATGTTCGGGGCCGATGATAACAGGCCTGCTTGTTCGATTGGAAAATATTTTTTTGATACATCTTGTAACGTGCTTTACCAAACAGCGCTGGAAGCAAACCGGTTTTCGGTGTTTAATGGAAGCAATATAGAGTCAAATACAATCAAACACAGTCGAAGTCTGGCCCAGGATCAAGGGTCGGCAAGTTCTGATCCACATCAAGGGAGTCCAGATGAACATCAAAGCCTTTTTTTCTGCACTGATGGCGGTGTGCCTATTGGCAACTGCCCCGGCCTTCGCCAAGGACGATGACCGCCATGACCGGCGCGGTGATCGCCACGAGCAGCGCGACGACCGTCACGATCGGGGCGATCGGCACGACCGCGGTCGCAAGGAACAGGCCCGCGATCACGATCGCCACGATCGCAATCAGTATCGCAACCACGGACCGAACCGCGGCCATGCTTACGCCGGGCGCGGCGCAGGACCGCGGCACGACATGCGCAAGGGTGGGCGCCTTGCCAGGGAATACCGTGGCCGCCAGTACGTCGTCAACAATTGGCGTCAGCACCGCTTGAGCGCTCCGCCGCGCGGCTACCATTGGGTCCGCACCGGCGGTGACTTTGTGCTGGTTGGCAGCACCAGTGGCATGATCTTCCAGATTTTCCTGAATTGATCTTGCCGTTGCGCATCAAGGGGCGGGCGGCTTGA
>CANFGA010000461.1 GCA_947446335.1 Oxalobacteraceae bacterium
CAACAAGGTGCCCGGCACCCAGTTGATGTAAAAGATCGACGGCCAGCCATACAGTTCGCTCAGATAACCGCCCAGCGTCGGCCCCATGGCCGGCGCCAGCGTCGCCGTCAAGCCGAAGATCGCCATTCCCGTCGCCCGCTTCGACGGCGGCAGCTTCGTCATCACCAGCGTCATCGCCATCGGAATCAGGGCGCCGCCGGAAAAGCCTTGCAGCATCCGGAACACGATCATGCTTTCCAGGTTCCAGGCCGCGCCGCACAGCGTCGAAAACAGCACGAACAGCGCCGTGGTGCCGATCATGTAACTGCGCAAACTGAATACGCGGGTCAGCAAACCGGTCAGCGGAATCACGACGATCTCGGCCACCAGATAGGCCGTTGAAATCCACGATCCCTCTTCCTGCGTGGCCGACAGCGAACCGAGGATGTCGCGCAGCGAGGCATTCGTGATCTGGATGTCGAGCACGGCCATGAACGCGCCCATCATCCCGGCGGCGACCGCGATCCAGGTGCGCGTTGATACGCGCTCGGACGGCAAGGGCAAGGTGACAGACTTCATTTAGCGCACCGCATCAGCGCGCCGCGGCCCTGATCGCTGGCGCTGGATCAGCTTCGCCTTGATGGATTTCCACTTCCACCAGCGCCGACATGCCAGGCACCAGGCGCCCGGCCAGCGCCTTCACGTCATTCGGATCGAGCACGATCTTGACCGGCACGCGCTGCACGATCTTGGTGAAGTTGCCAGTGGCGTTATCCGCCGGCAGCAGCGCGAATTGCGCGCCCGAGGCTGGCGCGAAACTATCGAGCCGGCCGACCAGCAACTGGCCCGGCAGTGCATCGATGCGCACATGCACGCTCTGGCCCTGGCGCAACTGCGCCAGCTGGGTTTCCTTGAAGTTGGCCGTGACCCAGACCTGGTCTTGCACGATGGCCATCAACAACTGGCCCGGCTGCACCCGCATGCCGACCTCGACCGGGCGCTTGCCGATGCGACCGGACACTGGCGCCAAGATCCGGTTATAAGCGAGTTGCTGTTGCGCATCTTTCAACTGGACATTCAACACTTGCAATTGCGCCTTCAGCACGTCGCGCCCGGCACTGGCGGCGGCGATTTGCGCGGTGGCGGCGTGCGCACTGTCGCGCCTTGCCGCCAGATCGGCCACGGCCACGGCCTGCGCCGCATTGGCGCCATCGAGTTCGGCCTTCGAGACCGCCTTCATCTGCGTCGTGTACAACTGGCCGTAGCGCTGCGCATCCTGACTGGCGCGCAGCAATTGCGCCTGCGACTGCACGACCTGGGCCGCAACAGCGCCGGCCTGGGCCTCGACCTGACGCATCTGGGCTTGTGCTTGCAACACCTGTTGCTCGGCTGTGGCGATCTGGGCGACGATCTGCTCGACCTTGACGCCTTGATCGAAGGGATCGAGTTCGGCGATCACATCGCCCTCTTGCACCACCTGATTGTCATCGACCAGCACGCGGGTGACGACACCGGAGATGCGCGACGATACCGGATGCACGTGGCCCGATACATAGGCATTCTCGGTTTCGACAAAATAATGGCTGCGATACCACATGCGCGCGCCGATGCCGAGCGCGATCAGCACGATCACGCCAGCAACCAGCAGCACGCGCCGATTGGGTGCCGCTGGCGTGGCAGCCTGGACTGCTGGCGCGATGGCCACTGGCGCTGGTGCCTGGCTCTGCTGGGTTGACATAGGTGCTCCGGAAATAAAATGAGGGTGGTGGATTATTGGACAAACAAATCCCGAAGTCAAGAAATGAAACGATTGCATTTCATTTTATTTTGAATTAAAGTAACACCTTGTTTACCCGTATAACTGGATGCCATGCTCCGCCCTCCCGATGACAAACCGATCAAGCCGGCCCAAGCGATGAAAACGCTGGCCCAACCCGGTGCAGCACATGCCAAGTCCGCCGGGCGCCCGCGCGCAGCCGACCTCGAAACCCGGATGCAGGCGTTGCTGAGCACGGCAGCCCAGTTGTTCCTGCAAAACGGTTACAGCGGTGTCAGCCTGGAAATGATCGCGCGCGAAGCGCATGTCGCGGTGCGCACGATTTATGTCAAGTTTGGCGGCAAGGCCGGTTTGCTGAACGCCATCATCGCAGGGGGGCGCTTGCGCCACTTCGCCAGCATGGGCGACATGCAGACCGACCGGCGTTCCCTGGCACAGATATTGAGCGACTTCGGGTTGCGCTTTCTGGAACTGGTATCGACGCCGGCCGCCATCGAACTGCAGCGCATGGTGATCGCCGAAGCGCGAACCAATCCGGAACTGGCAGCCGCCTTCCACCAGGCCGGCCCGCTGCAAACGCGCGCCATGCTGACGCGCTTCTTTGCGCGGCTTGACATCGCGGCCCAATTGCGCAGCGATCTTGCACCCGAGATGCTGACATCGCATCTGATCAGTTGCCTGCTGGGCGACCAATCGACCCGCTTCCTGTTCGTGCAAGAACAGACACAGGAGATCAGCCAGGAAGAGAGAACCAGGCAAGTGGCGCAGGGACTGGACTTGTTTTTGCGCGCCACGCTGCGCTGCAGCAAAGAATCCGATGCGCAGGCAAAAGCAAGGCAGTAAAAACGATCGGACTGTCCCGTCTTGCCGTCAAGGGCTGGCGGCAGCCTGTTTTTCAAGCAACAATGCAATTGCTGACGCCGACACCGGCCGGCTGAACAAATAACCCTGCATTTCATCGCAATCGCCAGCTTGCAAGAAGCTGCGCTGCTGCTGCGTTTCCACGCCTTCGGCAATCACCCTCAAATCGAGCTTGTGGCCCAGTGCAATGACCGCCAGCGCGATGGCCTGGTCGTCAAGGTTGTCAGCAAGATCGTTGACAAAGGACTTGTCGATCTTCAAGCGGCTCACCGGAAAGGATTTGAGCGCCCACAGGCTGGAGTGACCGGTGCCAAAATCGTCGATTGACAGATTGATGCCCATCGCTTTCAATTCCAGCATTTTTGCCACCGACTGCGACAGATCGCGCATGATCAGGCTCTCGGTCACTTCCAGTTCCAGCGCGCCGGCCGCAAGAGCACTCTCTTGCAGCGCATGTGCGACGCGCTCGACCAGGCGCGGATCGTCGAACTGGCGCGGCGAGACATTGACCGACATCGTGATCGGCGCCCAGCCCTCTGCGCGCCAAGCCATGCTCTGGCGGCACGCCGTTTGCAGTACCCATGCGCCGATCGCAATGATCAAGCCGCTTTCCTCGGCCAGGGGAATGAAGTCCAGCGGTGAAATCAATCCATGCACCGGGTGCTGCCATCGAATCAGCGCTTCGACGCCAAAGATCTGGCCGCTGCGCAAGTCCACTTGCGGCTGGTAAACAAGGAAAAAATGGCCCAGGTCCAGCGCATTTCTTAGCCCTTCCAGTTGCGCCAGTTTTTCTTCGACCTTGGC
>CANFGA010000462.1 GCA_947446335.1 Oxalobacteraceae bacterium
GACTTGCACGAGGAAGCCCAGCGCCAGGTCGGTTTTGCCGACCGGATGCTGCTCTCGAAGACCGATCTGGTGTCAAACGCGGAACTGGCCACGCTGCGCCAGCGCTTGACGCGCATCAATCCGCGCGCAGCGATTGGCATCGCCGATTTTGGCCGCACCCCGATCGCCGACGTGCTCGGCATCCGCGGCTTCAATCTCAATGAAAAGCTGGAACTCGATCCCGCTTTCCTGGCCACGGAAAGCGACCGGGTGCACGAAGATGGACACGAGCAGGCGCATGACCATGAGCACGGCCCCGATTGCGATCATCCATCCCATGATCACCACCACAGCCGGCACGACGACGAGATCGCCGCCTTCGTATTCAAGAGCAACCGCCCGTTCGACAGCGCAAAACTGGATGAATTTCTCGGCGGTCTGGTGCAAGTGTATGGCCCGCGCATGCTGCGCTACAAAGGGATACTGGCGATGGACGGCGGCGAGCGCAAGGTCGTTTTTCAAGGCGTACATCAATTGATGGGCAGCGATCTGGGCGCAAGATGGGAAGAAAACGAAATACGCGCCAGCAAAATGGTTTTTATTGGCAAAAATCTGCCGAAAGACATTTTTATTCGCGGTCTGGAACAATGTCTGGTATAAACTACCCGGGTTTTATAAAAGCGTGACAAAATCGGCAAGCCCGCAGGATCCGGACGGGATGTTGAACAAGCGCGGATAACTGGCACCATCCGCGGCACAATCCTCGGCGCAGTTCTCGGCGCAGTCCTGGGTCAACTGATCAATTTGAAAATTCTGTCGTAACGACAGGCAAGCGAGAAGTGATGACTAAAACTAATAAATCGACCCCCGCCGCTAACGCAGACCGCGTCATCACCGAAGACGAAATTCGTCAGATGGGCGAGAATGACTACATGAATCCGGCCCAACTGGCATTTTTCAAGGACAGGTTGCAGCAGCTTGAAAAAGACTTGTTGAAAAATGCCGGAGAAACCACCGAACACTTGCGCGAAACCGTGCTGGTGCCGGACCCGGCAGACCGCGCCACCATCGAGGAAGAGCACGCACTGGAACTGCGTACCCGCGATCGGGAACGCAAGCTGTTGAAAAAAGTGCAGCAATCGATCGCATCGATCGATACCGGCGACTACGGCTGGTGCGAAGAGACGGGCGAGCCGATCGGCATCCCGCGCCTGATCGCCCGACCGACGGCAACCTTGTCGCTCGAAGCCCAGCAACGGCGCGAACTGAAACAGAAACTGTACGGCGATTGATTCCAGGGGCCAGGCTCAATCGGGGTTACGGTCGCATGGTTTATCCATGAAATTCGGCCCCGATTGAACCTAGTCCCTCATGCCAGCATGCTTCCCGCGGCGCCATCCTGGCGCCGCGTTTGTTATCCCCCCTCGTTCTTCTTTGCGCTCCCGGCGCATTCATGCCCCATCACTTGCAATTGCCCGTTCCATCCCCATTTTTTGAGGAAGGAACAAATTCGCATCATCACATTGAGTTCAGGCAAGAAAAGACTCATCTCGTCACCTTGAGGACAACATGGAACAATTTCACGGCACCACGATCCTGTGCGTGCGGCGCGGCAAGCAAGTCGCATTGGGTGGCGATGGCCAGGTAACACTGGGCAACATCGTCATGAAGGGCACGGCCCGCAAGGTGCGCAAACTGTATCAGGGCAAGGTTCTGGTCGGTTTCGCCGGCGGCACCGCCGATGCATTCACGCTGCTGGACCGGTTCGAAGGCAAGCTTGAAAAGCACCAGGGCAATCTGCTGCGCGCATCGGTCGAACTGGCCAAGGATTGGCGCACCGACCGCGTGCTGCGCCGCCTGGAAGCGATGCTGCTGGTGGCCGACAGCGAAACCACGCTGGTCATCACCGGCAATGGCGATGTACTCGAACCGGAAGACGGCATCGGCGCAATCGGCTCCGGCGGCACCTTTGCCCAGTCTGCGGCCAAGGCCTTGCAGCAAAATACCGAATTGGCGCCGGCCGACATCGTCAAGAAATCGCTGACCATTGCCGCCGAACTGTGCATCTATACCAACATGTCACACATCATAGAAACGCTAGAATGAAACAGGCACCCATCATGAACATGACTCCGCTGGAAATCGTCGCAGAACTCGACAAACATGTCGTCGGCCAAGCCAATGCAAAACGGGCGGTCGCGATCGCGCTGCGCAATCGCTGGCGCCGGCAGCAAGTGGGCGAACCGCTGCGCTATGAAATCACGCCAAAAAATATCCTGATGATCGGACCTACCGGCGTCGGCAAGACCGAAATCGCGCGCCGCCTGGCCAAGCTGGCTGACGCGCCGTTCATCAAGATCGAAGCCACCAAGTTCACCGAAGTGGGCTATGTCGGGCGCGATGTCGATACCATCATCCGCGATCTGATCGAGATCGGCATCAAGCAAACCCGCTCCAGCGAAATGAAGAAGGTGCGCATGCGCGCCGAAGACGCCGCCGAAGACCGGATCATCGACATTCTGGTGCCGCCCGCGCGCGACTTTGGCTTCAACGTGGCGCAGGATGCCGGCAATGACGCAGGCAATGGCGCAGCCAAGATTGCGCCAGCCGCTGGCGAAAGCACGCGCCAGACGTTTCGCAAGCGCCTGCGCCAGGGCGAACTCGACGACAAGGAAATCGAAATCGAGCTGTCCGAAACCGGGCCGCAAATGGAAATCATGGCCCCGCCCGGCATGGAAGAAATGACCGAGCAAATCAAGTCGATGTTCTCGGGCATCGGCGCAGGGCGCAAGAAGGCGCGCAAGATCAAGATCAAGGAAGCGATGAAGTTCCTGGTCGACGAAGAAGCGGCCAAGCTGGTCAATGACGACGAACTGAAGCAGAAGGCGATCCAGAATGTCGAGCAAAACGGCATCGTGTTCCTCGACGAGATCGACAAGATCGCATCGCGCTCCGAAGTGGGTGGCGCCGACGTGTCGCGCGCCGGCGTGCAGCGCGACCTGTTGCCGCTGGTCGAGGGCACCACCGTCAACACCAAGTACGGCACGATACGCACCGATCACATTCTGTTCATCGCATCCGGCGCCTTCCATCTGGCCAAGCCGTCGGATCTGATTCCTGAATTGCAGGGCCGCTTTCCGATCCGGGTCGAACTCGAATCATTGTCGATCTCCGACTTCGAGCGCATCCTGACCAGCACCGATGCCTGCCTGACCCGGCAATATGCGGCGCTGCTGGAAACCGAAAACGTCAAGGTCGAGTTCGTTCCAGAAGGCATCACGCGTCTGGCCGAAATCGCTTTCTCGGTCAACGAGCGCACTGAAAACATCGGTGCGCGCCGGCTCTACACGGTGATGGAAAAGCTGCTGGAAGAAGTGTCGTTCAACGCCAGCGAAACGAGCGGCAAGGTGATCGAGATCAATGCCGCCTATGTCAACGA